>JBBQTW010000010.1:0-20290 GCA_038234505.1 Saccharimonadales bacterium (SeqCode)
GGTCTCGCGGCGCCCGCACCCCACCGATCGACGTGTGAAACTAATCCACCTGGAACCGGCCGGCCACGAACTCCAGCAACAATTGATAACCGAAATAGCCGCCAGCAGCAATCACTTATTCACTGGCCTCAACGAGTCCGAAATCAAACAATTAACCGGTCTCATCCAAAAACTCGACGCGAATAAATAAGCCGGTTTTGTTTGCAGCTCTAAGGAAGGAGCAGGAACGGTTCGCGAAGCGAATGCGGATTTATTCCGCAAGTGACGATGAGGGAACCTTCCGGTTCCCTCAATTAACCCGCTTAATACTGCAGAAATTCCTGCCACTTAGGACGACGCACTTGCACTTCCACCCGTGTTGAAGAGCTGACGACTTTGATTTTTACTGACATATATACCCCTACACGAGCAACTACGCTTCCGCGGCCGTACAGCAACGAAACGCCAGCGGCTAAGCGGTTACTCGATCTTTTGTTAATTTTTGTTGTTTTTGTTCTCTCTTCGGGCGGCTCTCGCACTCCGCAGATTCAAGATATCTGAAGTGTAGCTGATACTGCTTGTGCTCGTCAAGTGTGATTTCAGGCAAGCGACACGTATAGCCAGTGGTGATTGCTGTAGCGAACAACGCTGCTCAGTAAACCCTTGGCACCGGTGCGGGCCCGCAGGGCTTGGCGGATACTACGCGATGACACATCGGCGGCATGACTGCTGATAATTTGTAGCACTAGTGGTTGGACTGGCCATGACGCTGTAACGTCTTGCAGAGTTTTTCTGTCCGCCTCGGCACGTATACCCACTAGCAGTTCACTGGTCGTGAACAGCCGATGTATTTGCTCCCAGTCACCCATATGCTCGACAACATCGGATCCGAACAGAAACACCAGACGGCTACCTGGAAACATGGCCTCCAGCTTTGGGAGCGTGCGCTTGACGTTAAATGTGACGTCTTCTAGCTCAATAACCTCGAAATGTGGGTGCGGCTGGGAAGCCCGCCGCAACATAGCCGCGCGATGCGCAAAATGCTCGACACCTTGTTTGTAACGCGGCCGACGCTCCGGCAAAAAGTATACTTTATCGAGTTTGGCCGCCTGCATTGCCTGCAGCGCAAAAGCAATATGCCCAGCATGCACCGGGTTGAATGTGCCGGCATAAATACCTATTCGCTGTGTGTGTTTGCCCATGCGCCCATTATACCGCTCATGCTGCAAGTACAACCTGAGAAGTGGGCTTTTTCTGTTTTCCGTTTATCTGCGCTGAGTCACAACCGGTGCACGCTTTATTGCCCTTTTTATCGTAGTAAACGTTTTTGCGCCGGCAGCCTGGGCACGAACGCACTGTATCGTACATAAGCCCGGAACCTAAGCCCAAACTATGTGCCTTGCCGGCTTCTCCACTCAGCTCACTGACGCCGACAATACCGCAGCTGCCAGCACCGCAGAACCCTCCGCCCGGTGCAGCCTGTTCAACCTGCCCCATGCGTTCAAATGCTCGCTCGTATTCACCAATTGATTCCAGAAAAGTGACTTCTCGCAACCCTAATGCCGTTGCAGCGTCAAACATCTGCTCAGCCACTGTGTTGTCACCCTTGGCAATTTCCAGCAACTGAAGTTTCACGAATTCCTCAACCATTGTTGGGGCTTCCAGGCCCGAAATCATGTCATCGCTAGCTAGCCGAAGGGTGAAGCTAGCAACCCCATCTGCAATATCTTTGAGCTCGGATTGTCGTTGCAATGCTTCCTCCTTGAACCCCACATAGTTCTTAACAAAGCCGTCAGGCACGACCTCACCCATAAAAACATTCACACACCATTGCTCAGTCGCGACAGCGTCCAGGAGCTCTGCAAACTGCAATAAACTATCCTGAACTAGCATCTGCGCACCGTGCAGCTCAGTTTTGTTCATGTTTTCTGCCCCGATACCGCGACGCCGTAATGCCATCTGGATAATCTCATGCGTGATATAAATGCCAGGCAAGCCAATTTGCTCTTCGAAGCGATCGTGACTTTCTGTATCTAAGCGAATATCGCGAATCATGACCTTTTGAATTTCCGGTACGTATCCGCGGTAGCCCTGGTGCTTCTTGCCGTGTTGCATGTCCGACTCGTAGCTGGTTATGGCCTTGTCCGTGCATTCTGATATTGTGCGAATACCCAAAGCAGTAGCACCCATGCCACGCACGAGTTGTGGCGTAGCATCCTCAACTCTTTCATTTAGACGGCGCGCCTCCTCCTCGGCATCGCCTGTTATCGGCGTCAGGGCGTTCTCTGTCATTTGCCGAATAGATAGTCCGTGCGAGAAGAATTCCTGCTTCTCTGCATCGAACATATGCCGAACGGCTGGGAAATATTCCGGCTTTTTCTTACGGTACCATTCAGTTACTAGCCGCTGGCAGTCCAGCACGAGACCTTTGTGCCTCTGAGCGTATTCATTACTAGCTTCGCCATAGGTGGCTGCTGCCTCTAATACACTCCGTGCCGTTGACAATGCATCGATTTCCAGCGGCATAATTACAGACTCTGGGTTGATGTTCCGCTGTTCTCGGCGACTTTCAAGTAATATCTGGCCGCTCAAACGCTCCTGTAGACGTGCAGCCGCAAGCTCAGGGATGTGATCGACGAATTGATAGCTTGGCCGTGTGGCTGCTTCGGCCATAAAAATACCCTCTGCTCCATTGATAGTTGCAGAGGGTCGGTGTGGCGACGCGGCTGCTCCTGCTCGGGAGGCTTTAGAAGCTGTATCGGACTTGTCGACTGAGATTTCAGTAACTTACCGTTGCGGCACAGTACAGGAATTCTTGCCCTCCGTAGTTTTCACGAAGGATGGGTCACCTGTTTCCAGCTTTGGTTGTTAAGTATCTAGTAGTGTAGCACTCGCCTGGCACGCTAGATAGAGTATTTTTGACCGCACACTGGCTACTTACGCTACTTGGCGTGGAACGATGCTAGGGCGTTGGCAAAAATGGTGTAGTTTGACTGGGCGTTATTGTCAGTGTACGTAAAGAAATAGGCGTGGAGGCCTTTGCTGCCCATCACGTTGAGATTGTTCAGACCGTCTGGGGATACAATCCCCACGACGTCGCGCTCGTAGTTACCGGTATCGCACAGGAATGTGATGTTTTCCCACTTGGCCTGCTGGATACCACTCGATATATTGGTCGGGCCCGTGAACGAGGTGCAATTATCCGAAGTACCGCTTATAACATTGATGTTGGGGCCGTTGGCCTGAACATGAAGCGCTCGGTTGACGGCGACGCCCGGCAGTTTCATGTCGACGTAGACGCTCAGCCAACGGTTTTTATCTTCGCCAGTGACGCCCTGCCAGTTGTAGGTCGGCAACGGGATGGCATTGTTGTTGGGCGTCTGCTTCCAGCCGCTGGGGATGTTCATGGTAAATGTCACGGCATCCATGGCCTGAAGTTTTGGCACATCGTAGCTAACTTTTGTTACCACGGCCGGTGAGCCGCTCGTCTGAGTATCAGTGGTTAGGAAATGTTTGGCCCCCACGACTACGCCGAGCACCAACACAGCAAACACCGAAAAGATTGCGTACAATCTGCGGTGGCTGTGTTCTCGTTCGCCTAGTCTATACATGGTGTCTCTTTGTGTTGAATTTTTACATTTATATTATAGGCTTTAGTTTTTTGTCATCCTAGTTGATTTAAATCACTGTCGGCTGCGGCCGCTTCTTTAGGCTGGCCAAACGCGTGGTGAAACTTTGGGCGGCACCTTCGAACCCAAGCACTTTTAGGGCGGCAACTAATATCTGTAGTTCGTCCATGCTAGCCTCCGGAATCGACTCGCTGGTAGCCTCCAGCTGAGCAAAAGCGTGCTCGATACGACCAACCAGCCACTTTTCCTCGGCCGGGGCGACTTGGTTACTGGTAATAGCTGGCGCCTCGGTGGGGGCAACGACCTCGAGCGACCGGGCGCTAAAATCGCGCTTGCGCAGGTGGCCCCGTTTTATCAGGCTCGTGACATGCAGCGATACCGTGGCCACAGATGTGTAGTGTAGCCCGGCCATGATCTCGCGGTAGCTCGGGCTGTAGCCATGCTCGGCAATAAACTGCTCGATATATGTCAGTAACTCCCGTTGTTTCTTGGTGGGCCGAACTGTTTGGGGTTCGGATGTTTGTTTTTCGTTCATGTTTAGCATTATCACTGCTCGCCAAGCGGATTGCAAGTTACGAGAATTAGTTTGCCGGTTTAGGTTTGAACACCCAGTGCTTGTACCAGAGCCATTTCCAGATAGTGAAGAATTGCGACGCAATAATCAGGCCGATGAATGGCGACACGCCCAGCCAGTTTAGTGCGCCCACAATGGCATAGTCGATACCTAAGTTGACCAGGCTGATAGCGGCGAACTTGCCGAAAATAACTTGTGGCCTGTCGGTTTTGCGCTCATCACGAAATGCCAAGAAGTACTGAATAAGGAAGTTTACAGTCCAGCCAAGACTGTCGCCAACAATTTTGGCTGCCAGCCAGTGCCAGTGCAGGACCCCGTACAGTAGCGAAAACGACGCATAGCCCACCACGAAGAAAGCAATACCGCCGGCATTGAAAAACACGAACTGCACAGTACCTTTGCGGCTGAGTTTTGTGGCCTTAAGCCGGACGAACTTCGTCATGCCTTCGATTTTTTCGGTCGGCCGATAGCTGGCGCTAGGGCAATCCCGGTCAGTCCCCAGAATACGTAGGCTAGGGTGTCGTCTGTCCAGGCGTGCGACAGCAGGTTCACAAAACTCACGCCCACAAGTGCGGCGAGCAGACCAATAGCCAGTGGCTCCGCCCGGCGGCGCCAGAGTTCGACTGCTAGCATGACTTGGATAGCAGCGAACAGCACAAACCCAATCCAGCCAGTTTCCTGGCCGATCTGTATAAAGTAATTTTCGGCAATCCGGGCCGGGTGGCGATTGTAGACCGATGCCGGCCCAGCACTACCCACACCTTGGCCGAGTGGCTGATGCACCATATCGTGCAGGCCACCGCGGAGAGCCGAGGCATGGCCCTCATTGCTACTAGTGGCTATGGTTGATTTCGAGTCTGTGTGTAATACGAAATCCTGCAGTGTGGTGCTATTGCGAAATGCAAAGCCAAGCCCTGTGACCAGCAGTATTCCAATTACTCCAACAATAAACACCTGACTGCGTAGTTTGTCGGTCTTTAGCGAACTCCACACCAAGACTCCGGCGGCCAACACCAGCCCAATCCCAGCGCTGCGCGAGAACGTCAGGAATAACACAACCGCTCCAGCGGCGCCCAGCACCACCTGCCAGCGGCGTCGCCGTTTCTGCCACAGCACGGCCAACAGGCTGAGGCCAACAATCAGGTAAGCGCCCAGCGGGTTGGCACCGCGCAGCGTGCCCATCACTCGCAAGTGGTGCACATTGTGGTTAATCGTCTCGTACGGGTAGATTGTCTGCTGGCCGTAGCCAAAATGCCGTAGTACATCGTAGGGCAACACGAAATACTGCAGCAGGCCAATAGCTATCACGATACCGAGTGGCCACAGCAGCCACTTCGGCCAGCCGGCGAACAGCTTCGGCGCTTTGGCCGCGAACACCCAGACGCACATAAAGAATACCAGGAAGCGCAGGTTCACGATTAGCCCGTAGCCCAGCGCTTTCACGCTCACGCTGTGCAACAAATACGCCGCCGTCCCCCAAACTATCGAGACACCTATATAGACAGCGATAGCCTGGTGCAATCGGCTCGCGAAAAAGCGCCGTCGTAGGGGCTTGTCGATATACAGGCCATACACCGCTGCCAGGCTCAGTAGGGCTAGTAACGTCTCTTTCCACAACCGCAGCGGCAGGTAATGCCCAACGCCGCTAGACAGCCACACAGTCAAAAACGCATGGAATGGCATGAGGACGATGATTGCCGCGACGGCACCAGCTAGCCAGGGCAGAAATTTTACAGTGGTACGTGGTGACTTCATGAGTGTTACAATTATTATATAGCCTCGTAGGAGTAAAACCGCGATTTGCGACTCCGCCGCGGCCGATTTCGTCCAAAACTACACCCGATTATGAAAAATAACGCGTCACTCGTCTACAATTTCTGCCTGATTATCGGCGACTTCCTGGCATTGGTTGCCGCTTTTATTGGCGCCTTCCTGCTGCGAGCCGACAGTGCCACGCCAGTCGCCCACCCGATCAGTGGCCACACTTACATCCTGGTATTTGCTAGCCTACTACCGTTCTGGATACTGATATTTGCCCTGTTGGGGCTGTACAACAGCAATATCTACGAACGGCGCTTTAGTGAACTTGGCCGGCTACTCACCGGCTCATTTACTGGCATGTTGTTCGTGATATTTTGGAACTTCGTGTCCGTGGACCCGATATTTCCAGCCAAGCTTATCCCGATATATGGCATGTTGTTTGCCTTCCTGTTCCTGGTAATTTTCCGGAACCTGGCGCGACTCATCCGTACGGAATTGTTTAGCTTCAATATAGGACTAACCAAGGTTGTCCTCGTCGGCAATACGGACATGACTGCCGAGCTCGTAAAGTCACTGGTAAACAGCCGCCGCTCGGGCTACCGCATTTTGGCTGTTATCGGCGGTGCCGCCAGGGTGGGCAAGCACCAGGTTCCAACATTTGCACATTTCAGTGATTTTTTGCGTAGCGCCCCAAGCGACCTGCACGGCATCATTCAGACCGAGCTATACGCCGACGAACCCCGCAATGCCGAAATCCTGACATACGCCCAGGAACACCACATAAACTATCGGTTTGTGCCGAGTAACAGCGAACTTTTTGTCGGTAACATCGATGTCGAGCTGTTCCGTAACTCTGTGCCGGTTATAAATGTCCGCCAGACAGCCTTGTTCGGCTGGGGCCGGATTGTTAAACGCTTGAGCGACTTGGCATTTGGTTTCGTACTGCTTTTTATCACGCTGCCGCTGTGGGTGCTGATCGCGCTAGCTATCAAACTAACCGATCCGCGCGGGCCAGTGTTCTACAAAGCTAAGCGGCTGACACGCTTCGGGAACATCATCCGCGTCTACAAATTCCGCAGCATGAAACAAGCCTACAACAATATGACACCGGAAGCCGGCTTCGCAAAACTGGGCAGGCCCGAGCTCGCCGAGCAGTACCGAGCGAACGGCGACAGCCTACCAAACGACCCTCGTATCAGCAGGATGGGTAAATTCCTACGCGCAACCAGCCTCGACGAACTGCCGCAGTTACTTAACGTCATCCGCGGTGATATTAGCCTGGTTGGCCCGCGCGCGCTCGATGCCTTCGAACTAGAACAGTATGCCAAAAAGAACCTAATACTTAGCGTGAAGTCCGGGCTAACCGGACTGGCAGTCGTATCTGGCCGCAATGCTATGAGTTTCGAGGAGCGCCGCAAGCTCGATTTGTACTACGTGCAGAACTGGAGTATTTGGCTTGATTTCACAATTATCATAAAGACTGTGCGTGTCGTCCTAGAACGGTTACTACGCCGTGGCGAGCGCTATTCACATGACGAAGCCTGAACAGCAATTGCGAGTGGCTATTGTCCACGACTGGCTGCTCAAGGGCGGGGCAGAGCTGGTCGTCGAACAGCTGCATGTCATGTACCCAGAGGCGCCCATATTCACCTCGTATTGCTCACCGCAGTGGCGCGCCCGGCTCGATGGCAAGGTAATTACTGGCTGGCTGCAGCATATGGGCAAATTCCGCAAATTCATCCCATTTTTGCGCATTTGGTGGTTCACGCACCTGGATTTGCGTGACTACGACCTAGTGATTTCATCGAGCGGCGCCGAGGCGAAGGGGGTTCGCACTGGCAGTAATACTTTACATGTTAACTATTGTCACGCACCGACTCATTACTACTGGAGTCGCTTCGAGCAGTACATGGCACACCCAGGGTTTGGTATTTTTGACCCGTTAGCCCGCCTAGGCTTGCGGCTGCTGGCCTCTCCCCTGCGCGGCTGGGACCTCAAAGCTTCGCAGCGTCCAGATGTCATGCTGGCCAACTCCAGCCATATCCAGGCGGAGATTATGAAGTACTATCACCGCGAGGCCGAAGTTGTTTACCCCCCAGTTAATACCGAACGTTTCCAGCGCATTACCAACCGCGCTGAGCGCTCCGGATTCCTGATATCCGGCCGCCAAACTCCGTACAAGCGGTTTGATTTGGCCGTGGAAGCCTGCAGCAACCTAGGGCTGCCTCTAACAGTTATTGGCGACGGTCCGGACAATCGTCGACTGCAAAAGCTGGCCGGGCCAAGTGTAAAATTCCTGGGGCCTGTGGCCGACGATGTGCAGGAAAAGGTCTTCGCGCAGTCTGCGGCGCTTATCTTCCCTGGCCTAGATGATTTCGGTGTGACGCCAGTCGAAGCCCTGGCTGCCGGTACGCCGGTTATCGCGTACCACGGCGGTGGCGCCCTGGACTATGTGGTGCCGGGCCAGACCGGCGAGTTCTACACTTCCCTGTCCGTTTCCTCGCTGCGAGCGGCCCTGCAGAAGTTCGACCCAGCCGCTTACCAGCAACAAGATTTGCGAGACATGGCAGCGAACTTCACCCCAGAAGTTTTCCGCACTCACATGCAAGCCGTCCTAGACACCGCCCTAGCTAATTTCCGACGAAAATAGCATTGCCGGTTAGCCGAACGGTAACTGGGTATGTTTGCTTCGGCACATCACCAATCAGCGGATCGCAGGCATCATCGATACCATCGCTATCAATATCTTGACCGCTTGGGGGGATTATCAGGCATTGGTTTTGTGAGTCTGCTATGCCGTCGCCGTTTAGGTCTGTCGCGCTCGCGGCTATGTAGACATCAGCATAAATTCCGGTGGATTGCCCAGCGATGTTGTTACCTGTAATACTCAGGGTTTGATACCCCACTGGCGTCCCCGCTGGTAGAAGTGCCGAGACTTTTAGATTACCAACAGCGTCACTCGTGAAGCTGCCAAGGTTTACTTGGGCGCCGCCGTCCGTTTGCATACTGAACTGATAGTGTGTGTTCGGCGCTAAACCAAAGCGAGAGCCGTCAAACGATGTACTGAGCATAGTGCCCCTGACAATGCTGCTGCCAACAACATCGTTTGCTAGTGCCACATTAGTCGGCACGGTAGTTCCCCCGGCCGGTGGCGGATAGTTGCCGAGGAATGCCTTAGCGATGTCATCGTTGGGCGTCGGTGCCAGAATAGTAGGGTTCGCGGGCGGCATCCCCTGTTTCAGATTGCTAGTTTTACTAAGTATGGCCTGCGCCAGAAGCTGGTGGCCAAGCACATTGGGGTGGAAGCTCTCTTTACCTATGAAACTTAGCCCGAACGCACCAGAGTCGTTCCCTGCCGTGATGCCATTTACTGCAGTAGAGCTTGCCGCCGCTTCGCACAACCTATGGCCCTCAAGTGCATCTTGGACATCAACGTAGCGTGCACCAACGGCATCAGCCGCTTGCTTGATGGTTGTGTCTAGGAAATTTATTAGTTGTCCTGCGAATGCTATGTCCCCGGAACTAAGTTGGACATTCAACCCGCAAGTGCTTCCAGCCACCACTTGCGGATAGCCAACAACGTACAGCTGTGCACCGGGATCTGCCGATAGAATTGCACTATAAGTGTCGCGAAAGTTTATATATGCTTGGTCAATAAGTCGAACGAGCTTCATCCTGCTGTCGTAAGAACCGTAACAATCATGCAAAACCTGATAATCTACCACGCATTTTTGTACTATCTGAGCAAAACCAATGTCGTTGCCCCCTACAGAGAGAGTTATCTTTTCTGGCAGGTACTTTTTCGCAAACTCGAGTTGGGTCCTGAAGCCTGGTTCAAAATTTGTATATATTTCTTGGTCATAGGAGCTCAACGATTTGCCCTGTGCCTGCGCCCCGCGCGGGTCAGTATTGTAGTTGCTGCTCCCTTCCCAGTTTATATCTTTTGTCTTTGCTCCGGAGCAGGCGATCGAATTGTACTGATTGAATAGGTCGGCGCCGATGATAAATGGATACGACAGTGGTGACTGGTGGCACTTATTATTATCCGTATCGGTCCCGGACTTGTACTGAAATTCGCCCTCCCCAGATATATACGAATCACCAAGCGCTAAATAGTCCAGGCCGTGCAGCTGCCTGCCTGGTGCGGTTAAAGTAAATTTTGAAACACTGAAAGATGTGGATGATTGCCAGTTGTACATGGCGGTCAGGCTGATATTGTCATCGTTAGTAAAGCGCACGCTGTATATATTCCGAAACCCGTTGAGCGAGCTCTGCAACGAGGGCCAATAGTCACGGTATTGGCAGTTCAGCGCTTGGCCATAGTTGTTTGTGGTAGTTCCGGTACAGGTGGCTAGGTCATACACCCGGAAGTATTGATAGTCATAGCTGGCAATTGCAGCAAAATGGCCATCGTCGCTAATAGCGGTTGCGGCCTGGCGGTTGGCATAATCGTTCGGCGCATTCAGCGACGGCGCAAATGGCAAAACATCAAACGTTGCCATATTTATACGCAGGAAGTTACCGCCTGGAGAATCCACGAGCATCCAGGCACCATTGGACGAATAGCTGAGTGTGCCGATGGCGTTGGTGGGAATCTGCGCATTGTTTTTGTCACGGAGGCTGAAATCTGGATCGTGATTGATAGTGTAGCTGCCGAGGATGCCCGTTATGGTGTAGTTGGCCGAGAGATGTTGCCGTATATCCGTATAAAAGTTTAGGTATGATCCAGTTACTGGTGCACTGCTTAGCGCCAACATCATCCCCTGGTGTGGAATTGGCTGTACGAGATAAGGATAGTCTGAGTTAATCTGCACCCCCTGGCTGGTACCTGCAAACAAAGCTGGTGAGCCAAAAAGACCCATTTGTCCAAGTGTCGAGTCCGCAAAACAATCAGTTGCCGTGCTTATCGCACCGGTTGTGGGATTGATAGCATTGTATGTTTCCTGCGTGCAATCACGATTGCTTAACCCGGGCGATACATTCGATGGTAAATCAGTGAGTTTGGTGAGAGTGGGGTTTGCCGTGCTGAGCCAGCCAGCCGATGCATCGGCTCGCACCGGGACAATTAGATGCAGAAGGATTCCGCCAATGACAGCAATGCCCAACACGTATTTAGCCAGCCACAACAGACGTTTAATTTGAAATTCCTGAGGTAATTACAAAATAATGAAACTAATTTTACACATTAGCTACTAAATTGCAATAGATGGGTGCCTAGTCTGATACCGGGAAATACGCAGCTTTCGCAGGGCGGCTTCCACAACTCAAGTCTATCTCCAGTGCTGGCTGGTTTGCGGCGACATTGGGGTTTTTGGTCCGATCTTGCATGCCGCCTACAAAGTATGTGTTATCAAAATTGCACTCTAGCTTGGATTGGTCCGTGGAGTTACTCGACGATAGCAGTGTCGGTGGTGGTGCGCTATCCGCCAAGATGTTAGAGGAGCTCTCGAATCTAAAGCTTGGTGCGACTTTAATCACCCCTGCTACAGTCCTAGTCAGCTCAATCGCGCCTTCCTTGTTTGTAACGGCGTAAACTAGACTAACCGTTTCATTGCAATATAGGTCACCGTGGGCGGCAAATTCATTAAAACTACTCGTGTATCCGCAATAATTGCGTTGTTTGCGGTCCGCTGGTTTGCCGAATTTGGCCACTATCTGGTCGGCGAGGCCATTTAGGTCTGCCTCAGCGGCCGAGTATTGCATGCGTTCTTTGACGATTGCGCGGTCTTTTTGAATATGTTTGACGGCATAGAAGCCGCCGACTATCAGCACGATCACTAGGAGAATGATGAGCAACCTGCGCCGCTTACGAGGTTTATAGGTGCCTTGGATACGGGTTTTTACCACCGGTCGAGCTGGCTGGTTCATCAGCCTATGATAGCAGAAATTGATTATTGCGGGCGTCGAAATACAGCACTAGCATTTTGCAATATACTTGTGCTTATTAATAAAATAGTATAAAACTATTGACTTGGCGATTTGACTGTGTAATTATCAGCGTAATTTTAAACGAGGAATTCGAGGAATGTGGAAGTTTATCCGAGCAAATGCAGCCCTAGCCCGCGCCCTACTAGTCGTTGTCTCGGTGGGAGTACTGGTAACTGGTGTAACCTACGCCGCGCTGCAGAGTCAGCAGGCCGTGCTGACGGGTAATACTATCCAGACGGCGAGTGCTAACCTGCTTATCGGCACCGCTTCGCCCACCTCGACTGCCTACAGCAACAGCCACAGTGGTTTTACATTTGCAAATGTCGTGCCCGGTGGCACAGCCCAGCCCGCAGATGGCAACACGTTTTACCTCAAAAACAGCGGAACGGCAACGCTGACCCTAAAGTTGAGTGTTGGCACCACGCCTACGAATACTTCTAGCATCGACCTTACGAAAGTATCGGTACAAATTACTCGAGTCGACACCGGAACCACCCAAACCGCCACACTTCAATCGCTGATCGATGGCTACCCTTCGAGCGGTTTTGCACTTACCGACACACTCGTGCCAAGCTCTACTGGGGTGCAGTACAAAATTAGCGTCTCGATGACTGCCGATGCCTTTACTGGCAGCAGCGCCAGCATCGGCTCAGTCGACTTCGTCTTCAGTGGTACGGCTGCCAGCAGCTAAGTCTCCCGATGCGTCACACAACTGTCCACCAGTCCCGACATCACAATTGGTTGAGCGTCATATCGTTTGTCATCCTCATGGTGGTGAGCTTGGTCGGTATCGGGATGTGGCGGCTGAATAATGTGCAGTTTATGAGCGTGCAGTCGGGGAGTATGGCGCCGGCTATACGCCGGGGCGATGCCGTGGTGGTGCAGCCGGTGGACCCAAAGGTGCTGGTTTCTGGCGATGTTATTAGCTACCGGAGCCCGGCAAATCAATCTGTTATAATCACCCACCGTATTATCAAGGTTGAGAGCAATTGGCATTTACTGGTAACGCAGGGTGACAACACGTCGCAGCCGGACAAGCCCGTGAGTATCGACAGTGTTATTGGCAGGGTTAACGCTCGTATCGCCTACGCCGGCTATGCGCTAGACTTCCTGCGGACGCCTGTTGGCCTAGCAGTGGCGGTGTATTTGCCGGCGGCCATTATCCTTGGTTCGGAACTGAAGCGCCTGGTCACGTACTATCACCGCCCAACCTACCGCCTCCCCGGCTATCGACACAGCCACTAAAACTGCAGACCCTTGTGTGATTGACTTCGATAGGCATACGGCATACTGTGGATGGAGCTAGTGGTAACACTAGCTGATTAGCCAACACGTAAGCAAAGGAGAAATCCCCGTGGATGCTATCAGCAATCATTTTATCTATTCATTTCGTCAGCGAAATGTTCGCCTGGTGATACCGAATGGCAGATTTCGTGACAAAGCGTATCGGCAATACGGTGCGAAACAAATCTGGTGCCCGGTGCCCCAGGAGAATATTGAAGTAGGAAGGAATGGATAAGATGATTGCCTCTATTTTCAAGGCGTACGACGTACGTGGCAAAGTTGGTACTGAACTCAGTGCTGACGTTGCCAATAGTATTGGCAGAGCCTTTGCCAATTGGCTGCCTACAGAGGGTATCGTGGCCGTCGGTCGTGACATGCGGCCGGACTCAGCCGAGCTGGCAGACGCCCTCATAGAAGGCCTGCGGGCGCAGGGGCGCGATGTCTGGGATATCGGCCTGGTTACCAGCGATATGATTTACTACGCTGTCGGCAAATGGGACCTGGCGGGCGGCGCTGTGGTGACGGCCAGCCACAACCCTGGCGCCGACAATGGTATCAAGCTATACCGGGACAAGGTAACGGCGGTTGGGCTAGACTCCGGCTTGGACGAAATCCGCGACAAAGTCCTAGCAGATGACCTAGGAACTGTTGCTGCAGCGCCGGGTTCCCTGACGCAAAAATCCATAACCAGCGAGTGGGTGGAGCATTGCCTAACATTTGTACACGATTTGCAGCCGTTTCATATCGCCATCGATGCCGGCAATGGCATGGCCGGGGCGATTTTGCCGGAGATTTTGCCCAAGCTCCCTGTAAAAGTTGAGCGAATGTACTTCGACCTCGATGGCACGTTCCCGAACCACGAGGCCAACCCGCAGAAGCCCGAAAACCTCCGGGATTTGGCACAAGCCGTCACCAGCCAAGGCCTCGATTTCGGGATTGCTTTCGACGGCGACGGCGACAGAGCCGGACTTGTTGATGACCTGGGGCGACCGGTACTTGGAACCGACCTACTGACGCTCGAGGCCAAGCTGTATTTGCAGAAATACCCTGGTGCGAAGGTCGTCCATGAAGTCCGTACCAGCCAGGCGACACAGGAGTTTATCCGTGAATGGGGCGGCGAACCAGTGCGTACCAAGGCTGGGCGCGTGAATATCGGCAGTGTCATGCGCGCGCAGGGTGCGCCGTTTGGTGGCGAGACAACCGGGCACATTTTCTTTCGGGAAAACTACGACGCGGACTCCGGGCTTATCGTGGCGCTGGTAGCGATGCAAGCGATTTCCGACAGCGGCAAAAAACTGTCTGAGCTGGTAGATGAATACCGCCGCTACGCCATGACGCCGGAGATTAATTTCGAAGTCAGTAAGCCCAAAGAAGAAATTTTCGCACAACTACTCGAAGCGTATCCAGGTGCTAAGCACGACGAGCTCGATGGCCTGACGATATGGCTCGACAACGGTTGGTTCAACCTGCGAGCCAGCAACACCGAGCCGGTGATGCGCCTAAACGCCGAAGCCACCACACAGCCAGAACTAGACGAACTAATAAAAAACCTTTCAGCCATAATCGAAGGAGCTAAGTGATGAAATTACTCGTAACGGGGGGTGCCGGGTTTATCGGCTCCAATTTTGTACACCATATATATAGTGAGCGGCCGGACTGGGATATCGTCGTCTACGACAAGCTGACATACGCCGGCAACCGTGAAAATATTGCTGGGCTCGACGAAAATCGGGTGGAGTTTATCGAAGCTGACATCTGCGACGAGGAGTCGATGGATGCCGCCGTTTCCCAATGTGATGCCGTGGTACACTTCGCGGCCGAAAGCCATAATGACAATTCCCTGCACAGCCCCCGCCCCTTTCTCGATACTAACATCGTTGGCACATATACGATTTTGGAAGCGGTTCGCAAGCACGGCAAGCGCCTACACCACATAAGCACCGACGAAGTGTATGGCGACCTCGAACTCGATGACCCCGCGAAGTTCACGCCCGACACGCCGTACAATCCGTCATCCCCCTACTCGTCCACCAAAGCCGGCAGCGACCTATTAGTACGAGCATGGGTGCGGAGCTTTGGTGTCAAAGCCACTATCTCTAACTGCTCGAACAATTACGGCCCATACCAGCACGTCGAGAAGTTTATCCCCCGGCAAATCACCGAAATCATGGAAGGCCGCCGCCCAAAGCTTTACGGTACTGGGGAGAATGTTCGCGATTGGATTCACACCGAAGACCACAGCTCTGGGGTGCTCGCTATCCTCGAAAAGGGCAAAATTGGCGAAACATATCTGATAGGTGCCGACGGAGAGAAGAATAATAAGGACGTCGTGGAAATGATTTTGAAACTCATGGGCAAAGACGCCAAAGATTACGACCACGTCAACGACCGCCCCGGCCACGACCTACGCTATGCTATCGACAGCAGTAAGCTCCGCAGCGAGCTTGGCTGGAAACCAAAATATACTGACTTCCACTCCGGCTTATCCGACACCGTGCAGTGGTATCAGGACAACGAAGCCTGGTGGCGCCCGCAAAAGGAAGCAACCGAAGCAAAATATAAGGAGTTAGGGCGATGAGGAGTTTAGGAAGAGCAGCCCGACAAAGCGATTTATTCGCTTGCCGGCGCGATGAGAAACCCGCTCGCGGGTGTCTCATAGGAAACTACAAGGAGCTGGGGCGATGAGTTTTGATCCGTCTGAATATAACGAGTTAAAGGTTGCCAAAACTAACATACCAGGCTTTTTCGTCATAGACCTAGCGGTGCATGGCGATAACCGCGGCTGGTTCAAAGAAAACTATCAGGCAGCCAAAATGCAAGAACTTGGCCTGCCGCACTTCGACGTTGTCCAGAACAACTTTAGCTACAACGTGGAGCGTGGTGTCACCCGCGGGCTGCACGCTGAGCCGTGGGAGAAATTTATTTCCGTCGCCAATGGCAGCGTTTTTGGGGCCTGGGTAGACCTGCGCCAAGGTCCGAGTTTCGGCCAAACACTGACATTAGAGATTAACCCGGGTAAGGCCGTGTTTGTGCCACGCGGCGTGGCAAATGGCTACCAAACACTCGAGGAAAACATTACCTACACCTACCTCGTTAACGCCCATTGGTCACCCGATGCCCAGTACACTTTTGTAAACCTGTTCGACCCGGCACTCGGGATCACCTGGCCGATTGCGAAAGCTGAGTCAATTATCTCCGACAAGGATACAGTGCATCCCCTACTTACAGACGTAACACCCATGGAGTTTTAGCATGCAAGATTTAGAAATACTGATAATTGGAGCTAACGGCCAGCTTGGTTTGGGATTACAGGCTAAATACCCTGGGGCGCGGGCAGTTGACTCCAAAGAGCTGGATATTACTAACCCGGTCGCTATCGCCGATTTCGACTGGACAGGTGTGAAATATATCCTGAATGCCGCCGCCTACACCAATGTTGACGGAGCTGAGTCGCCAGAAGGTCGAGTAGCTGCCTGGCAGGTTAACGCCGTAGGGCCACGCAACCTGGCCGAAGTTGCCGCCAAAAACGACCTGACGTTGGTTCATGTATCGACCGACTACGTATTTGACGGCACTCATAATCCGCACACCGAGGGTGAACCATTTAGCCCACTTGGCGTGTACGGCCAGTCGAAAGCCGCTGGCGACATCGCCACCAGCTTGGCACCAAAACACTATATTTTACGCACTAGCTGGGTGATTGGTGAGGGTAAAAACTTCGTACGCACCATGGTAGGGCTTGGCCAAAAAGGTGTTGCCCCTACGGTTGTAGCCGACCAGATAGGTCGGCTGACTTTCACGGGCGAACTGGTACGAGCTATCGTCCACTTGCTCACAACTCTAAGCCCCTACGGTACGTATAACATAAGTAACGGTGGTGGAACGGCCAGCTGGGCCGATATCACCCGTGAAATATTCAGGTTTGGCGGGTTTGACCTCGCTGTCACCGACACCACTACTGCCGAATACTTTGCCAGTAAGCCCGGCGTTGCCCCGCGCCCATTACTGAGTGTGCTGGAGCTGCAAAAAATCGAAAGTACCAAGTTCGAGCTCACAAACTGGCTCGATGACCTCAAAGCATACGTAACAAAGGAATTGTAATATGTTCGAAGAAACTATGTCGCCGGCTGAAAATACGCCAAGCGAAGAAGAACTAAGAACTGCAGCGGACATTATTTCGCGTTTACCGCGCAACGGTTTGTGGCCTCCGGAACTATTCTATGAAGTGGCCGGCCGTGTTGTCATGCCCATTGTAGAGGTCGTGCCCGTTCGTGATAGCGACCATAGTACACAAATATTGCTCCTACGCCGACCAGCAGATGACCCGAACTGGCCTGGCAAACTCCATACACCTGGTACAGTATTGCGACCGACGGACTTGGACGCGGATGGCTTAGGAAGCGCCTTCGAGAGAATAGCAAACGATGAACTTGGAGTGCCTTTCCCAGCGACTCCGCAATCCGTTGGATTCGATTTCCACAGAGTAAACCGTGGTCCGGAGATGGCGAATGTGTTTGTCGTAGACATGGGTGGTATTGATATCACAAATGGTGAGTGGCATGATGCCAATAACCTGCCCGACGACATCGTCGACACCCAAAAAGGTTTTATATCGGACGCAGTACAAGCTTTTGAAAGGAGCAAGGCATGAAAGGCATAATTCTCGCCGGCGGGTCCGGCACTCGCCTCTACCCTATTACCAAAGGCATTAGCAAGCAGTTGATGCCCATCTACGACAAGCCGATGATCTACTACCCACTTAGCACGCTGATGATGGCTGGCATACGCGAAATCCTCATCATCACTACTCCAGAAGATTCAGAGTCGTTCCAACGCCTACTCGGTGATGGTTCGCAGCTCGGCTGCCGGTTTGAATACGCCGTACAGCCGACAGCCCGTGGTCTTGCTGACGCGTTCATTATCGGCGAAAAGTTTATCGGCAACGACAAGGTGGCATTAGTACTCGGCGACAATATCTTCTATGGCCATGGCTTTGGCAGCAGTTTAAAGAAATGCGTAAATACTGCAGGTGGTGTTGTATTTGCATATCAAGTTTCCGACCCACAAAGCTACGGTGTTGTAGAATTTGATAGTAGTCGCAAAGCTATCTCAATTGAAGAAAAACCCAAGAAACCAAAGTCAAATTACGCAGTAGTTGGATTATACTTTTATGATAACTCCGTTGTTGATATTGCCAAAGGAGTAGAGCCAAGCTGGCGAAATGAGCTCGAAATAAGCGACGTAAACCAAGAATACTTGAAGCAAGGCAGGCTCAAAGTACAGCATATGGGCCGTGGAAGCGCCTGGCTTGATACTGGAACATTTGAGTCTATGAATAGCGCCAGCCAATTTGTCGAGGTTATCGAGAAGCGTACCGGCTACAAAATTGGCTGCATCGAAGAAGTTGCCGCTCAAGAAGGCTTCATAACAACTGACCAACTAAAGGCGCTCGCAGAGCCTCTCAGAAAGTCTGGTTATGGCGAATATTTGCTCAATTTATCGTAGGACGTCCTGCCTCTCAGCCTGTTTTCAGAATTTGTGTTTTATGGCTTAAAAGCTTATACTTAGTTTCGTAAGTAATCAAAATAAACATCATGACTGTATATCCCAAAAACCGTAAAAAAAGCGGCCTCAATAAAAAGGCCCTGCTGGCCATTTGTGTTGTCTTGGTTGTCGGTGCCCTGGTAGTTCTTGAAGCCTCTAACATTACTCACCTTTTCCACCACCAAGCCATTGTCCATCCCACGGCTAGTCAAAGTACAAAAGGTGAGCAAGCAATCCCATCAAATGCCCCCCCTGGTACGAGTACCACCGCCACCAATAACAGCGCTCAAGCCGGGGATGATAAGAATAACGGCAGTACGGGGAGTAGCGCTACATTGCTAGTTCCGAGTGGTAACTTCGTGAGCGCCCATCATATAACCCTGGCCGCACCAATCTCATCAGTCTGTAACACCACGCCCGGAGCAGCATGTACCATCAGTTTCATAAAAGCTGGTGTAACGAAATCTCTGACGATTGAGACGACAGATCGCGGTGGATCAGCGTACTGGAACTGGAAAGCCCAAGACATAGGTCTAACGAGCGGAACTTGGAGCATTACAGCGGTGGCTACACTAAACGGGCAAACAAAGTCGGCGTCAGACGCCCAAGATATGGAGGTTAGTCCATGAATAACATCTTACGCGGAACCTTGACGAGTGTAATAGGGCTGTTTATTGCCACCCTGGCAATGGGACAAGTGAGCGCGGCCGGTTTTAATCAAAATGACATAATCGACGACTCTGTGTTCGACAACGCAAATTCGATGACCGCTTCCGAAATAGATTCATTCCTTAATACTCAGCCTAGTAGCTGCATTAGCCCTAACAGTGGCTTCAAGGCAATAGATCCTACTGGCTACAACCCAACGAACGGTTTTCAATACGGGGGTTTTGTGACCGCGGGCCAGGTCATATACGACTCTGCGCAGACATACGGCATAAATCCGCAGGTGCTTATCACCACTCTCGAAAAAGAGCAGAGCCTGGTTACTGGCCAAGGTAACTTCCCTGGCTACTGCAACAACGGCAGCCAGCATAAGTATGCCGCCGCGGTTGGCTATGGCTGTCCCGATAGCGGTACTACATATAGCTACAACGGTCTAAGCCTTTACCAGCGCAACGGCGTCACTGTAACTGATACGGGGACGACGTGTGTTAACAGCGCATCCAAGGCCGGTTTTAGTCAACAGGTAATCCGCGCAGCCTGGTTGCTGAAGTTTGGCGAGCAACGGTCTGAGGGTAATGTGGGCTGGGCGGTCATAAAGGGCAACTGGAACAACAGCGACGATCCCCAGAGTTGCTATGGGGGTCCGATGACCCAGGGCACATTCGCTCGCTGCCCTAGTGGCGGCAGTGCCTTCTACGATGGCTATACGACTATCGATTCCACTTCTGTACACATGAATACGGGTGCGACAGCAGCATTATACTGGTACACTCCCCACTTCCACGGCAATCAGAATTTCTACAGCCTCTTCACTGGCTGGTTCGGCCCTAGTACCTCACTAATCAGTGGGGTTACCATGACAATTAACCAGCAGCCGGATCTAACACCCGCACGTGGCGAGACGGTAACGTACAGCTACACTCTG
>JBBQTW010000011.1:0-20077 GCA_038234505.1 Saccharimonadales bacterium (SeqCode)
GCGGGGGCAGGACTCGAACCTGCGACCTCATGGTTATGAGCCATGCGAGCTGCCGCTGCTCCACCCCGCGATATAGGGTAATGAGACTTGCTGTCTTTCCTGGCACTCCAGGAAATTTACCTCGGGTAATTGTAGCAAACAGGGGTGGCTATGTCAATCGGTGGTTGTTTGGCGGTGAAGGAAGAAGTTCACCCAGGCCTCAAAGTTTCGCTGGGCAGATGGCTGCTTGTCGCTGGGCTTGGGTGTCGCGGCTGGTTTGGGTGGTTCGACGGTATAGCTGAGAGCTACTGTCTTAGGTACTACGATTTCCTTCTCGCCAGGAGCGGCCAGACCGAAGTTCAGGCGGGCCTGCAAGTCCAGATAACTGTCCGTATTGTAATATTCGTTCTCTAGTTTCAGGTTCGTATTTGTGAGCTGTTGCACGGCATTTTGCTGCTGTAAGCCAGAGATTTGTTTTTGCAATTCATAATTACTCTGGATAGATTTCACGCCGCTCCAGCTTATGAGTAGTACGACAACCAAGAACAACATGAGTCCAGCAAAGCGTACATCACGAAAGCGCTCAGCGAACTGTACTGCACGCTGTTGGTACAGGACTAGTATTTGCTTAATTTTGTTTTGCATAGGCACTGCTGACAGTATATAACCTGGCCATTCAATAGCCTATGGAGGCTACTGTTTGTGCTTTTCTTCGCGCTTTACTTCGACTTTTTCTTCAATTATCGTCAGTGGTTTTCTAAGCGCTGCTTCCAGTAACTTGGCCCGTGCGGCATAGTGCCGATAAATCGCGATAATTGCACCCAATAAACTGAACTGGATTATCCCGCCGCCAAAGCCCGACCAGAAGTTATACATGTGGGTCGAAAACGTATTATAGGTGTTATTAACACCCATAAAATCCAATATCCAGTGCCAAATATGAACCATATACGAATTGTAGCATTAATTTTATGGTGGGGGTGGTTGGAATCGAACCAACTACCAAGTGGTTATGAGCCGCCTGCTCTAACCGATGAGCTACACCCCCTCGTCGACGCCTGCGCCACTATCTCGTTTTGCCTAAATCGGCAAAAGCTTCGATTTGTGACTACGCGTCTCCTCTCAAAAGTCCAAACGGTCGACTGCGCTCCCTGATTTGGTCTTTTGCTATTTGGCTGCAGAGCAACGGATAAAGTATAGCAGATGTACGCTGTTAGAGCTGGATTTTGCGTGTCGGTTTTGGCGGGCTAGCACGGGGAACCGGCGGTGCAGACACCGGGGTATCGGGCGCGTCGGTTGGTGGCGCCGTTGTCGGCAGTTGGGTTATAGGTCTGGTAGCAGCCGGTGCAGGGGTTGCTTCGGCTACTGGAGTAACTCGCTTGCCAGCTCGACCAACCAGCAAGCGGGCTACTATACCGACTACTAGTATAGCCAAGCCGGGTATTAGCAAATGCAACGCGTAGTCATGCAAAACACCTAGGGCGATATCATGCGCCAACGCACCGAACGGATTTGTGGCCGGATTAAACGTGTACAGTTTATTAAAAATACGCGGCACAATCAGCAGCGAGCCACCAGTAACACTTAGCATGATGCCGAGCGACACCAGTACGGCACACAGTGGCTTGTAATTCCGCGTCTTGCGAGCGATAGCCACCAAGCCAACTATCAGCACCACTATCAGCGCAATTACCCCAGCTCCAACCGCTTTGGCGGCATTGCTATAGTGTTTGGCCTTAGTAGCCGCAGTTAGTTTGATAGGCTGTTGCAGCTTCGGATCGTTCGGTGCCGGTAGACCAGCGGCTTCGGCTTGGTTTACCAGGTCACTGACGTCCAGGGTTGGCACTGGACCATTGCCCTTGTAGTAGGCCTGGATCTCATTGAGCGTCTTGCTAAGGCGTTGCTGCAGGACTTGTGGCGTGATAATTGACTGGAGCTGCGTAGTCACTGCATCTTGAGCCTGGCCAGCATCGGCCTGCTTGCTTATATCTTTGCTAATAGCCGTCGACAGTTTGCTGTAGGCCTGCTGGCTCTGCAGCTCCGACTCTAGGTATTGCGTGTTCAGGACAGTTTGGCCAGCTGCAATCGTTACGACTACCAAAAACAGCAGGGTAGTGAGCACAGTAGCCATAAATCGCGACAGCCAGGACAACTTCATTGACTAAATTGTACCGGGGTACTGCGTAAAACTCTAGTGTTAATTGGCGTCGCGGCGCATAAACAGCAGCGCACTAACGGCCAGCCCACCGATAATATAGGCCAGCGACACATAGACATTGTGGTGGAGGCTGGCGATAACTTGCGTCGGCCCAGTGGGCGTGACAGCCTGCAGGCTCATAAACGGCAAATACTTTGGCATTGATTTAAATATTCCAGCAATAATATTCTCGCCAATTAGCGGTATCAACAGAAACGCTACGATAGAGCCAACCTGGCTGCGAATAATCGCCACCAGCACAAACGCGTACATGGCATAGCCCCAGCCGACAAACACGCTGTGCCACAGCACTTGCCAGACATCGAACGTTTGCGGCCCCAGTGTGTGCCCCGCAAAGTGAACGCCCAGGATAGAGCACAGCGGCGAAAAGAACGTAAACAGCGTGCTCATGAGCACGGCAAACACACTCACTACCACCAGTTTGGCCGCCAGACTTTTCAGCCGATTATTACTCGACGTCAGGGTATACATAATGCCGTTGTAGCGATATTCGTGGCCAAATAGCAGCAGTCCAGCCAGCGCCATAATAAGCCCGGCAAAGATAATTGCCGAATACGATTCATGCGCCAGCCAGTTCGGGTCACGCAAGTTGATAGCCGTCGCCCGGAACCCATCGCCATAGCCGGCAAACAGCGCAATGATAGCCAGGCAAATCAGCACAATAAAGTACGTCGAACGGATAGTCAGGAGTTTGCGAAATTCGGAGCGAATAGCGTTGATCATTTCTTGGCCTCCGCTTTGCCGACATACTCACCAGCATCGGCCGTCAGCTGTAGGAAAACCTCTTCTAGGCTGGCACTCTGGGGCGATAGCTCGTACAGCGGCAGCTTGTTTTCGAAAGCCAGCTTGCCAATATCATCATTTTTCATCCCAACAACGGTTAGTGAACCAGCGCCTTTATTGGCAACAATATTCTGGGATTTTAGAAGCTTTTCTAGTTGGGCAATTTTTGGCGAACGCACCAGCACACTGGCATGGGCATTCTGCGACAGTAGGGTAGATATCGATGTGTCAGCAATAAGTTTGCCCCGGCCGATAACTACCACATTGTCGGCCATTTGTGACATCTCGCTCAGCAGGTGACTCGACACAAACACCGCATTGCCGGCATCGGCATATTCTTTCAGAAAATCACGGAGCCAGGCAATGCCTTCGGGGTCGAGGCCGTTGGCTGGCTCGTCGAGCATTAGATATTTCGGCTGGCCGAGGATAGCGGCGGCAATGCCGAGTCGCTGACTCATGCCCAGACTGAACTTGCCCGGACCCTTTTTGGCCACATCTGCAAGCCCGACGATTTCGAGCACTTCGTCGACCCGGCGCAGCGGAATACCACCGGCCGCCGCCAAAATCTTTAGGTGCTGGCGAGCACTACGGGTCGGGTGAAAAGCCTTGGCCTCGAGCAATATACCGACAACCTTGGATGGCTGCGCATAGCTATGCAGGCGCTTGCCGTCGAACGTCGTACTGCCACGGCCGGCATCCAGCCCAAGCATCAGGCGCATGGTCGTGGACTTACCGGCGCCGTTTGGCCCCAAAAACCCAGTGACTTTACCGGTGGCGACATCGAACGACAGATTGTCGACGGCCGTTTTTTTCTTGTAGCGCTTGGTCAGACCCTGGGCTTGTATCATTCCCCCATGATACAAGCCTGGGCGACCCTATTCAATCGCCAGTTGATACTAGGATGTCGAGAAGTTGGTCGGTAGACGTCGCGGACATAAGCTGATCGCGGAGCTCGCGGGCACCGTCGAAGCCATTGATATAAATTTTGCAGAACTTATTGAGCGTGTGTACTGGCCGTTCCCCTGCCTGCCAGGTTTCAGCAAAAAGCTTAACATGTTTAGTATAGAGTGCGGTTCTGTCGGCACGGCTGACGGTATCCCACGGTGAATTAGCCGCGAATGCATATGGGTCATGGAACACTCCCCTGCCGATCATAATCCCGTCGAGACCCCACTCCCCTGCTAACGCAATACCGTGTTCCCTATCTGTTACGTCGCCGTTGCCGACAATTAAAGTTTTTGCCGCCAGGCTGTCGCGGAGTTCGCGTACCTGGCCGATAACATCCCAGTGCGCCGCTACTTTGCTCATTTCCTTGCGCGTCCGACCGTGCACGCTCAGCATGTCTAAATTTTTCCCCAGTAGAAATTCAAACCACGTCATATCAACCTCACTAAAACCGATACGTGTTTTGACACTCAGTGGCAGCTTGCCAGCCAAGCCATCACGAGTGGCATCGATAATCTGCTCTGCCAGTTCCCTGTTTTCTAGTTTTATCAGTGCGCTACAAGCACCGTTCTGGACCTCGCTTTTGGCCGGGCAGCCCATGTTTAGGTCCACCCCTACGAAGTTACAGCCCGCTGACAGGCCGAGCTCTTTTGCCAGCGATCCATCGGCAATCTGCGCGGCAACTGCTCGGAAATTCTCCGGCTGTAACCCCCACAGCTGCGCCACTAGTTGCTTTTCGCTAGAGTCAAACCGCAGTTTTTTTAATAATTTCGGTCGCCCTGGGCTCATCAGCCCATCAACATTCACGAACTCCGTGAAACTGAGGTCGGGCGCGGCGCATGAGTTAACAATCTGCCGAAACACCGTGTCGGTAACATCGTCCATCGGCGCCAATACAAAGAAGGGCTTGGGTAAATCGGTGAATAACATCTAAAAATTATACTTTATCAGTTGGTTTATCTGCTTCACCAACGCCGTGCCTGAGCTGAAAAGTCATGGCTGCAGCAACCTGTTCTGTTGCTTTTGCATCTGACATGGCGTGCGCAGTAGCCACCCAGCGCTTATCACGGACGATTTTCTTTGCTTCCTGAACGGCGGCCTTGCCCGGTTCGCCGAGCCCTGCATAATTTGTCACAAAAGCCGCATTTGCTTCGCGGCGTGAAAGTTCTTCGCCACTCGTCTCCAAAGGCTGAGCCCTCTTTTTCCGAGATGTTTTCTTGGCTTGGCTCGGGGGACTGTCGGTAGCAAGCGTCTCGCGGCGACCGCCTCCGCCTGTTTCCTCTAGCCACTTATCAGTTGCGTCGGGGGCACTGGTTTCAGTGCGGCCGGGGGTCAAGAGGCCTTGCTCTTCGAGTTTCAAACGATCTTCAAGAGTGGGCGCGGCAACAGCAGGAATTACGGCTTTCGCTAGTCCATCGATAGCAAACAAAGCTTCCTCGTCGGGGATAGCTTCTTGATTTAGTGATGGGTCTTGATTGGCTGACATAATATATACATTAGCACAATACTCCTAAAATAGCAAGTCCTCATGCCCCCTATTCCCAGCGGAAGACACGGAAAGCTACGGCGTAAACGATGATTAGCCAGACGGCCATGATACCGAGTTGCGAGCCGATTTGGGTCAGGTGCAAGCCTTCGGTCGTGATAAGCCGAGCACCATCGATAACTGGGGTAAGTGGGAAGTAATCCGTCACATGCTGTAGCCAGACTGGTAGCCCAAAACGGGGGAAGAATGTACCCGATAGGAACATCATGGGGAAAACGATGATGTTGGCCAACGGTGCCGCCTGGCGCTCGTTTTTGGCCCAGCCACCGATAGCCAGGCCGATGCCTAGGATCATCACCAGGCTGAACACTAGGAAGAACACTAGCTCGAATATATTGCCAGCGATATGGAGATCAAATAGCTGCAGTGCCACACCGTACATCAGTGCCAAGGACATCAGTCCGACGACGGCATTGCCGAGCATGACAGATAGGAAATATTGCCAGACGCGGAGTGGCGTAGTATGCAAACGGCGCAGGATACCCATTTTTTTGAGCTCCGGGAAGATGTTGATGGGCCCGAAGATGCCGGAACCGAGGATGGTAAAGCCGAGGATGCCAGCGAAGGCATAGTCGAATGACGTCAGGCTTTTCTCGTTTAGCTGGACACTGCGGGCAGTGAGTGGCGTACTGGTAGCTACTAGACTGGCATTGATACGAGCAAAATACTGTGTTTGCAGCACCGACTGGACCGCTTGCCCACCCTGCGCGCCATTCCGCGTGTATACGACCTGGGCTACACCAGTCGGCTTGCCATCCTTGATAGTTCCAAAGTCGGCAGGCAGAACGATGGTGGCATCTACCTGGCTGCGTTTCATCTTCTCCTTGGCCTCGGCCAGGTTTTTGACAGTCGTATCGACCTTGAAAACTTTTAGCTGGCCGATGTCCTTGACGGTTTGGCTAGCCGACTGAGCCGAAGACTGATTGATAACAGCTACCTTGAACGTCACTCCGCCGTTTTTGTTGGCGTAGCCGAAGACCAGCAGGAAAATGAGCGGGAACATGAAGGTAAAGAACAGGGCGGTTTTGTCACGAAACAGGCGCCTAAGGTTAACAGTAAAGAACGCCCAGACGGTGTAGAGTTTCTGTTTTAGCGTCATGCGTGCAGACCTTTCCCGGTTAAATCTATAAAGACATCTTCTAAATCTGCTTGTTCGACATGCTGCTCTTTGCTAAAACCGCGAGCCAGCAGGGCCTTTATCAGCTTTTTTGGGGTGTCGAGGGCGATAATCTTGCCCTGGTCCATGATAGCGATGCGGTCGCACAGGACTTCGGCCTCGTCCATGTAGTGGGTGGTGAGGATAACGCTGATGCCGCGGTCGCGGACGTCCTGGATTAGTTTCCAGAGGTTGCGGCGGGCCTGAGGGTCGAGGCCGGTAGTCGGCTCGTCCAGGAAGAAAACTTTAGGGTCGTGGACTAGTGCGGCGGTAATACTAAAGCGCTGCCTCTGGCCACCAGAGAGTTGCTCGATGTAGCTGTCGGCTTTTTCCGCGAGGTTTACATCGTCCAAAAATTTCTTGGCATCGACTTTAACACCGTAGGCCGCCGCAAACATAGTGATAAGTTCTGTCAGCTTTGTTTTGTCCTGGAAACCTGGTGTCTGCGGCTGGACGCCTATCATGCCACGGATTTCGTATGGGTGCTGGGCGACATCTACACCGTCAATGGTGGCAGTGCCGCTATCTATAGAGCGCAGTGTCTCTATCATCTCCAGTGTCGTGGTCTTGCCGGCGCCATTGGGGCCAAGAATACCGAATATCTCGCCTTTTTTGACCTCAAAACTAATACCATCGACAGCTAGCTTGCCGTCGTAACTTTTGGTGAGATTGTGTACCTTGAGGATTGAGTCGGCCATGTACCCCACCGTAACAGAGAAGTTAGAAACCTGTCAATTGCCAGACAAATAGAAACACCCGGCGAACCGGGTGCTCTAACGTAGTATCTAGTAAGTTGGGAAACTACTTCTTGCGAGAAACGGTCAGGAAGCCGTTGCGTGGGTTTTCACCGACGGTGTAGCCATCTGGCAGGTCGCAGGCTTCTGGGCGTGAGTCCTTAGAAAAGTAAAAGATTTTCTGTTCTTTGCCGCCACGTAGTACGACGTTCTTTGAGTTTAGGTGGTATGTGACACCCTTCGAGTTCGTGTGCTGATAAGCCATAACTTGAGTCTCCCTCTCTTATAGATTAATGGTACCCCTACCATACTCTGGTGAGATTTTATTTGTCAACTGTTTTACCCCAAGAAAATGTTCAAAAACCCTATAAACAGTAATGGATTGGCCCCTGTTAGACCACAGAAATTGAACTATTTCCACCCTTGCGCTTAAGCGGAATTTTGTATTAGACTGTTGTGGTAACCATAAAAAGTATAAAGGTGGAGAGAGAACACTATGGATTTTAGAAGTGCGCAACCCCAAACAGGTTCAGCAGCCCCAGTCGGTTCTACTGGTTCGGGTAAGAGTAAAAGAGGTGCCGACGGCACAAAGTTAGTACGGTTCGGCGTTGTTGCCTTACTGTTTTGTCTGACCATCCTCGTTATTGCAACGATTTTCGCGGTCGCTTTCAACAAGACAAACGATCAGAGCAAGTATGTTAAGAGTGCAGACTACCAGGCAGTCTTCCTGACCAATGGCCAGGTTTACTTTGGTAACGTTTCCAGCGTTAACAAGGACTACATCCGCCTGACAAACATTTACTACCTGACACAGAACACTACTACGAGTACTTCTGGCCAGACTACGACCGATGGGAACTACACCCTCGTCAAGCTCGGCTGTCAGCAAATTCACGACCCACTCGACGAAATGGTTATCCAGCAGTCGCAAGTCAGTTTCTGGGAAAACCTGAATGCTAACGGCAAAGTTGTCACCAGCATCAAGCAGTTCCAGAAGCAGAACCCTAAGGGTCCAGACTGTTCACAAGTGAGCAACCAGACTCAGGCAAGTAGCACGAGTAACAACACGACTACAAACCAGAACACGACCAACAGCACCACAACTAAGCCGTAATAAGCCCAACGTTTCGCTGACCTAAAATCCCCCGGGCAACCGGGGGATTTTTATTCTGCTTTTTGGTGAACATACAGGATGGATTTGAGGCAAACATCCATCAGAGACCGGTATATGGGGAGCCCGGGTACTTCGGCTTGGATATCGAGCCTGAACTGTCGGGCTTTGCTAAAGGCTGGATCGATACCTAGTGCGAATTCAAGGCCGCTGTGTAGGTAGTTCATTTCCAAGCGACCGAGTAGGTGCGCCTCGCTCACTCCATAGTCACCATCTGCTGGCCAACCCGTTCGTTTGGGGAACCACATTGCGACAGCTCCAGATTTGAGAGCAATATTACAATATCTACTGGCTTGCCGCCGATCGCAGTCCCCATCGAAATGCACGTGATTTCCACTGGTACTTACCTTTGGGCCACCCCTCTGCGGCGAGGTAACTACAATAGACGGATCTATGCCGTGGATTAGCTCTTGCGCTTCTTGGCGCCAGTCATCGGCACCGTGTGTTGGACCGCCCAAAAAAATAGCTGGGCTCCCCACCTCGAGCTCCTCGGGTGGGCAGACTACCCGTCGCTCGTTCATATGACAAGTGTAGCAGACCTAGGATACCAGGTGTTTGAACCAGCGTTGTAGTGTGTACAGGCCAGCCGCAGTTACGACGGATAAAACTGTCAGCACAGCGCTCCAGCCGGCTAGGTCGGGTGACCAGCGCGGCGAAGCAAAATTGAACTTATATAGGCTGTCTGGGATTGCTGCCCCAGCCGCAGTGTTATGGCTATTTACGTACGCCTCTATGCACGGCACACGGTTGTGGCCAGAAAAGTCTATCGAATCCTGCTGCTCGCAGTAGTGCTGGGCATCGGTATATATCTGCGAGTTGCTGGCAGCTGCCTGGGCGCCTTCGGCTGTCACCAGCCGGTCGTAGGTGTATTTTAGCTGGATTGGCGGGTAGACACCGTCTTTGACCGCCAAGTTGGTGTTCATGTGGCCGTAGACGTACGTGCGTAGGCTGTTGAGGGCTTCGCTGACTCCACTGCCCTTCTGGTCGGCATCGTAGACGGCCTGGCGCAGCGTGGCCATATGGGAGTAGTTACTGCGCATGGCGAACAGACAGATTATTCCGGTTATGACGGCCAGCACCAGAAAATACCACGGCTTGAGCACACGGAACTTTGTCCAGAGGTGATGCAGCTGCCGTTTGTTCATACTGCTACTGATTATAGCGAAACGGGGTGCCAAGTTGGAAATGGTAAACTGATTGCATGCATATTTACTTCTCTGGCATCGGTGGTACGGCAATTGGGCCGCTGGCGCTTATTGCCAAACAAGCCGGCTACGAGGTATCGGGCAGCGACAAGCAAGATTCGCAGTATATCGACTATTTACGCACCCATGGTATTAGCGACATCCACATCGGTCAAGACTACGACGCTATCGCGGCGGTGCACGACGCTAAGTCGATTGATTGGTTTGTGCACACTTCTGCCCTACAAATGGAACAAGCCGACCCGCCAGAGCTGGTATTTTGCCACGAGCAAGACATCAAAACCAGTAAGCGCGACGAGCTGCTGAACCGAATTATCGCCGATAAGAAGTTGAAACTGCTGGCAGTGGCTGGCACGCACGGCAAAAGCACCACCACGGCGATGGTTGTCTGGCTGTTCAAGCAGCTTAGCCAGCCTGTCAGCTACTCGGTAGGGGCCAAAATCAGCTTCGGCGAGATGGGGGAGTACGCAGCCGCCTCCGAATATTTCGTGTACGAGTGCGATGAGTTCGACCGCAACTTCCTGGCTTTTGAGCCGTACATCAGCCTGATTGCTGGGGTGAGTTGGGACCACCACGAGATTTTTCCCACCCGCGAGGAGTATCAATCGGCGTTCCGCGAGTTTGTCGGCCAGAGCCAACACACTATGCTGTGGCAAGATGATGCCGAATACCTAGACTTACAGCCCACCGACAGTATCAGCGTCTTGTCGAGCGACGACCCCGGTATCCCACATGTTGGCCAAAAGGGATTGTATAACCGCCTGGATGCCTGGCTGGCCGTCCAGGCTGTGCACCTGGCTACCGGTCTGCCGCTGGAAGATTTGCTCATAAGCATGCAGGACTTCCCTGGCCTGCAGCGGCGCATGGAACAGATTGCACCCGGCCTGTTCAGCGACTATGCCCACACACCAGAAAAAATCCGCGGGGCAATGAGCGGCGCGCTAGAGATTGCTGCCGAGCACGAACAGCCCGTCATAGTCCTGTACGAACCGCTGACCAATCGTCGGCAGCACTTTATGCAAAATGATTACAAAGACTGCTTCGACGGCGCCGCCCAGGTGTACTGGCTACCGAGTTACCTGGCCCGCGAAGACCCCGAGCAGCGCATTCTGCCACCAGACGAACTCATCACCCGCCTGAGCGACCCAACCATCGCAGTACCGGCCGAACGTGACGCCGACCTGCACCGGACGATCGAAGCCCACCTAGCCAAAGGCGACATGGTGGTCGGCATGGCAGGTGGTGGTGGCGACTCACTAGACGAATGGCTCCGGAGAGAGTTCAACAAATCAGCCTAAGCTAGTAAATCTTTTGAAGTATTAGCTCCAGTTGAGCTGGAATTTCTGGCTACCATTACCATCAAAATTCCCAAAGACATAGAAGTTTTCAACGGTTATTCTGTAGAACTGGTGGCCATCTGGGGTTTTAGCTTCCTGCAGGGCATCATCATTAACCTTCAACCGCCGCTTTATGGTTTCAAAGGCCAGATCTTGGTCCTTGCCTGAGCTAAGCTGCTCGGTGCTGCCCTCGAAATATAGTCCGTTAACTGGGTCATCAAGTTCGTGTTTATCGATAATATTGCCGGCAACCCGTGAATTCCGAGCGATTTCCTGACTGTGTCGCCTGGCGGCAAGCGAGCGAAAATACAAATTTAGATTGTCATCATATGCAAAGTGAACTTCACACACCCAAGGTTTGTCGCTGGCACTTGTGGCCAAAGACATATGAAATGTCTTATCAATAAGTTCACGCACAACTTTTTCTACATCCATGATGAATATTCTACACCTTAGCGGTTGTCGCCCGCGCCGCGTTGGACGTTGCGCTTTTTGCGGTCGGCTAGTTTGGCTAGGTTTTGTTGCATGATTTCGTCTAGGGATACGCCGAGACTTTCGGCTAGGACGGCGATGTACCAGATAACATCGGCAAATTCTTTTTTGAAGTCAGCGAACTCGGCGTCACTGAATTCCCCGCCGCGATAAGCGACAGCTTTCTTCCATTTCTCGACAATTTCGCCAGCCTCGCCGGCAATGCCCATTACCCAAATGCTGTTCTGCAGTAATGGGTCGTCGGAACTTTGGATAGCCGTGGTGATAGCTTGTTTCTGATATTCGTCGAAAGTCATTATTCGTTTTCCTTTATTTTTACAGCGCCCTCGCGCAGGATTTCTATCGCATCGTCGACTATTCGGACGACAGTAGACGGCTCGTGGCCCGATAGGTTGCCACCATCAATGTAGAAGTCAACAGTGTCTGCAAAATAGCCGCGGGCTTCGGCAACTGTGTTAGCTACAGGTTCACTTGGATGATTGGCACTGCTGGTGAGGAGCGGACCAGTACGATCTAGTAGGTTTAGAAGCTCCGGCTTGTCCGGAATGCGGACGGCCAGGCTGTATTTACCCTCGTGCAAATAGCCAAGTTCGGGCCCACACGGAATAACCACACTGACAGCACCGGGCCAAAACTGCTCGACGGCTTTTAGATAGCGGGCTTTTAGGCCGAGCTCGACGAGCTGGTCGATAGTGGCCGCGATGATGGTACCTGGCTTGCCCTCGCGCTGTTTCAAGTCGTACAGCCGCTCGACGGCCGACTGGTCGGTTGCGCGAGCAACTAGGCCGTAGACTGTGTCGGTCGGCAGAACGCCTACGGTACCTGTCTGGGCGAGTTTGGTTATAGCTTCGTCGAACATCAGGCCACTATTGTATACGATTTAGGCGAGAATTAACAGGGGTAGTCTAGGCTTTGTTAGATTGCATGTAGGCTATGACAACCAAAATAGACAAAACGATAGTGATAACAACCGTAGCGGTGATAGCCGTGCGAGTCGGGTCGCTGTGATGCGGCGCCTGCTGGACTGCGGCAGCTGGGGTAGCCAGTGGCTCGGCGTGTGGCGCAGCCTGCGGGGTGTCCTGGATAAGTTCGTGGGGCGAATCGCCGGCATCGGGTGGCGGTGGCGTGTCGTCGTCTTCTGGCGGTGGTGTGGATACTGGCTCCGCAGACGCCGGAGCTTCCGCATGAGGATGCTCGGGGGCGGTTTCGGACAGGGGTGGTTCACCATGTTCGGTCATTTGTTCGGCAATATCGTCGCTAACGGCCATGTCGTCTGCTGGCTGCTGGTGGACAACCTCCTCCATTGCCGGCGGCGGCGTCACATCCATAACTGGCCCATTCGGACGTGGGGTACCGGCAGTCGGTGATGGGTTTGCAGCTGAGCTAGGTGCAGGTGCAGGTTTTATGTCTGTTTCCATGATGCTTATGTCAATTGTACCACGAGTATTACCCTGGCAAACTGAATGTGTTGCCGGCCTGGCAGATCAGACCCTCGCGTTCCAAATCAAGCAATATCGCTGGCAGGCGAACGTCCGTAACACGATGCTCCAGCTCTGCCCGCGACAGCGAGTTACTCGCAAGCTCACGGATAATCTGACCCCTAATCTGACGCGCCGAGCCGGCGAACTGTGACTGGACGCTGTAGTGCTTACTTAACTTGTTAAGGTTTCCACTGGATTGCTTCAGATACGAGCCATAGTCCATCAGCGCCCAGTACCATTCCCGAGGGTTATCAGTGTCTAGTGTGGCCTGAATGTACGGCACCAGTTGCATGTCGGTAACTGCTTCCCTGTCTGCAAAGAAATGATGGATGTAGACAGTACGGATATTGGTCTCCACAAACACGACTGACTGGTTGAAGGCGTAGGCGGCGATTGCACCGGCGGTGTTAGGCCCAACACCAGGAAGCGTGGTGAGTTGGGTAATTATGTCTGGAAAAGTACCGTGGAAGTCAGCTACCACTTGCTGGGCGGCCTGGTGCAGAAACTTGGCCCGACGATTGTAGCCAAGCCCACTCCACGTCGCTAGGACCGCGGCCAGTGGTGCTGCCGCTAAACTCGGGACATCTGGAAATAGCTTTAAAAATTGCTGAAACTTGGGGATTACCCGCCCTACCTGCGTCTGCTGGAGCATCAGCTCGCTCACCATGATTTTATAGGCATCGAAGCTACCGTCTGACTCCGGCTGGCGCCACGGCATGTCATGGCGGCCGTGCTGCTGATAGTAGTCGCGCACGACGGCGCGAAAGTCGGCTATTTGAGTCGGGCTGATAGGCATGGGTTTATTGTAAATCACAGCGCCTGACAACAGATAGGCTATACTTGATTAGTTGTGATTGGCTTCGTTATTCGCTCTATTTGGCGCTTTATCATTCTGCTGCTAGGCATCTATTTGGCCTACTTCAGCGCTTTTGTGCTTTTTCCCTATTTGGACAAACGGCTGCCGTTCTTTATCGCTGTAGTCTTGGTCTATATTGGGCTGGCCTACTTCGGCTTGCCGGCGCTGATCCGAACGCTGCGGCTGGTGGTTCGGGGCAACCATATCCCGCTATATGCCACCACAACCGACGGCCTACCATCCGATCCGGTTAATATTGCGGTTGTGGCCAAATCGCGGCGGCATTTCGTGCAGCAAATGAAACAAGCTGGCTGGTATGTCGCCGAAAAGGCCACCCTTCGTAACACCATGCGCGAGGGGTACGCCATACTTTTTGACAAGCCCTACCCGACAGCACCATTTAGCCCAATGTACCTGTTCAATCGAACGTTTGATATTGGTTTCCAGATCCCGCACGGTGAAAATCAGAGCCCGCGGCATCGCCACCATGTACGGTTTTGGCAGCTAGTCAACCGCCGCCAGGACCACGGGCATTTTCGGTTTTGGGCACGGCACTTTCGACGTTTTATCAAGCGCGAGGAGACTATCTGGATTGGTGCGGCGACCGATGATTTGAACCCATTTGGCATCCGCTGGTACAACTTGCAAATTACGCACAGTACTCATCCACTACATCACCGGGAACGTGATTTCCTGATAAGCACACTGCAGGAGAATGGTAGCATTAAAAACGTCAGCGAAGTCAGGGCTGGCGACCCGTTCGAAATACGTTCGCAACAGATTGGGGTGAGCTTTGTAAGCGATGGCCGCCTGAGTATTGTCGAACTGAAAAAATAACTTATTCGTGCCAGAGGCTGATGCCAGCAATATCGCTGACATTGGCAATCACCTGGCCATCGCCACCACTGGTCGTAACAGCCCTATCGGTCACGACCCCGCCATGACTGACTCGGTAGACGATGGTGTTGTTGCCGAGCCAGTGTATTGGATACGTGATACCAGCTGACTGAGCTAGCAACGATTCTTTGCCAGTCTTGAGATTATAGAGTTCCAGCTTGGGGGTGTCGCCAGACCTATCGATGTACACACTCAGTTGCGCATTGGGGCTGTGAGAATATTGGTGCCCGGCTGTAGAGTTGGCGGCCGAGGTGGCCGTGGGCTTCGCGTCTCCCAAGTTGTAGATATACCATTTATTGACGCTAGCAAGTGCCAGCTGAGTGTAGCCAACACGCGTGATTGCGGCGACCTCGCTACCCAGTAACACCTTCTTGTTCGTACCATCTGGCTGAATGCCGATGAACTGGCCAGGGCTGCTGCCATTGGCCGCAGTTGCATAGTAAATTGTGCCCTTGGCACTAACAACGTCGTTCAGGTAGGCGGCATGGTCGAGAACTGTTCGCTTCTGGCTGGCCGTGTCGTAGCTAACGAGCTGGTAGCGATTGGTGTCGGTGGTGCTGGTAGTGGTCTTGGACAAAACATAGACAACCCGGCTGCCAAACCAGTCAATAAGCTTGATGGTGTCGGCGTGGTCGACCACCGTAACTGTGCCGTCGTGCGTTCTGACCAGGCTGAGTGAATCCTGCAAATTGCCGCTGGCATCGTGCGTGTTGTCGCGGGTAGAGACTAGGGCCGACATAACTCCATCGGGGCTTGGCACAATAGCCAGGTCGGTGGCAGTAGTGCTGGCGTTGGCAAGCACAAGCTGTTCGTGTTGACCATCGACCGTGTTGCTATAGATATTAAATTTACCACTAGCGCGCGCAATGTAGATATCCTGCCCGGCCGGGATAAGTTTGACAGTGGTAGTGCCAGTTGCCTGGGGTGCCACAGCGGCCGCTGTGTAGCCACCGGCGAGGATGTTGACCGACACATTACCGGCAGATGCAACCACTGTGGCGTTGCCTTTGCTGTCCGTATCGGTGAACGTGCCGCCGGTGCTGAGCTGAGCATTGGCGACCGGCTGGCCAGATAAATAATCGACAAGGCTAAATGGATAATGCGTGCCAGTGGCTGCAAGCTTAACACTGCTGGAGTTTTGACTATGCCAATCCACATTTACGGCTTGGGTTTTGCCGGCGAAAGCATATCGCTTGATGCTAATATTCTGGCTGCCCAATTTGACACCGTGGAGTGTTACTACCCCGTTGGCCAGCGTCGTGCCCGTGCTGCCACCACTCGTGATGGTGGCACTAGCCAGAGGTGTGCCGTCACTCGCATCAACCACTGTGATGTGCACGTCGCCCGTTATGCCGACTAGGCCGAGGGCTTTGTTGCGGGCCGCAGGCAAAGCGAATGCTACCACCGCTCCCAGTGCCACAATTACTATGGCGAAGAATAAGCCGACCTTTAGCCCACGGCCAAAGAGTTTGCCTAAGGCTAGCTTCGGCCGAGCTGACTCCTTGGTTTCAAAAGCTTGGGTAAGGGCGGCGTCTTCGCTACTGAGACCGTCGTCTGCGGCGTCTGGGCGGGGGCCGCTGCCTGGCTTGAGCGGTTGCAGCGGTGCTTCGGCGCGCTTGAACTGGATGGGGCCGTCGGGTGGTCGATATTTCTTCCCCTCTTCTGCCTCGGGTTCTGCGGCCGGCGCTGGCTGCGTGTTGGCAACAGGTTCGTCCGGGGTCTCGGCAGTCTCAACTTCTTTGTCGGGTACATCTGGGGTCTCGGCTGGTTCTGGAGTAGTAGGTTCGCCCGGGGATTCTTCGGTGACCGTCTCGGCGGTGTCGCTTTCTGACTCATCGCCACTGTTATCTACGATGCTAATCTTCTTGCCTTCCGGCTTGGGTGACGGCACAGCTTCGCCTGCGGTTGTCGCAACCAGACCTGCGCCCAGCGGTGCAAATCCATGCTTTAGAATAAGTGGCGGTGCGCCCATGCTATCTGTCTCTGCAGTAGCATCTTCTGGTTGGTTGGCTACGGCAGTCTCGGACTCCGTTTCTAGTTCGGGCTCAGGCGCAGCATTATGGTCTACCGGGGCATCTGCTGGTTCTGTGTGACTACCGTGCAGCTGCTCGGCAGCGGCCAATGCAGCTGCGGTGATAGCGTCGGCTTTGGAGTCTAGATTGTCGTCAGAGCCTTTGGTGGTTTTCGCGACTTTTGTGGTTGGTTTTTTGGTCTTTTTGGGCTTGTGAGCAGCTGGTGTACTATGTTTGGTGACTGGCTTTTCGGCTTCGTCATCATCGTGTGTAATCGCAATTTTTCTGACGACCGGTGTCGGGTTAGGGACTTCTGGTGCAGGTGGAACGGTCGGCTTTGGGGCTGGGGTTTCGGCTTTTGGTTCGTCGGCAAAGGTGGTGACAATTTTGGTCACTTTCTTTTCCGGATGCGTGGGCGCTGGCGCTGGTTCGGTAAAAGTGGCTGTTGCAACTGGAGTTGCCGGATCGGCCGCCTTCGTGTCTGGGAGAGCCGGATCGAGCATCTGATCGACACGCACCTCAATACGATGTTCTTCCTCTGGTGACAGAGGTTCTTCGGCACCGTCACCCACCACTGTTATTTTCTTGTTTGGCATATTGCTAATCCTTACCCAAATTTTATCAGAAATCTCAGGTGTTACCTAGGGTAGTTGAAGACTCGGCGGTTTGAGTGCAGTTCGGGATGAAAAGCGAGCACCGGAACGGAGGCGTACGGAGCGTACGTCGGAGTGTAGAGCGGAGCTTTACGCCCGAAATGCGCCAAACGGACGAGTCTTAGTTGCCGCCGTAGCCGCCGCCATAACCCTTGTAACTCAACTGCGGCTTGTAGTAGTCAGTAATTTTGACGGGTGCCTTAGACCCATCGGTCGGCATAGCGTAAAGTTCGCTGCCGTTTTTTGACACTAGCAAGTAATTGTCGCTATACCAGCCATACGGCGTGAAATCGCTCAGACTGGCGATCTGCTTGCCACCTGAGCCAGTGGCATCGCCGACGAACAGCGTGTTTTTGTTGTCGCGGACTTCACTCCAGAATGATTGTTTGCTGCCGGGTGATATCAGATATGTTGGGTAGGATTTGTTAAACACATCGTCCGTAACATCGCTCCTGGCCGCAACACTGCCATTTTCGTACGCAAAGTACGAGTTGGTGCCATCGTTGTTCGGGACTTGTAGATACACACTATACGGTTCGTATTGCGACACATTTACACCGTAGTAGTACTGGGTCCCGTCCGGTATTGGGAAATCTTTGACCGATTTTTTTCCACTGCCATCTGGTTTGATACTTATGAGGCTGTCCGACTTGCCGCTGAGGTGGTTAGGGAATTGCGATGAAGCCCAATTTTTGGCGTATACAGCTTCGCCGTTCAGCAGTGCAACTGTACTGAAGCTGGTGGTGCCATAATCGTACTGGCCTGTCCCCTCGCCTGTCGTCTGATCGAGGTTGTAGAGCTTGCTGGCGGTTGCATCGTAACTCTTCAGCGAGCTCGCACCCGACTGCCATAACGAGACATTGCTGCGGTTGACCTGGTACACAAACGTGTCGCCGCTCCAGCCAACCAATGTGAAGGTAGCCTGTGAGCTCCCGCCGTCGATGTTGGTAACGCTATCATCGCTAGCTTTTATCAGATAAATCCCCTGTTGGCCGTCACGTTTTGACAATAATGCTAGGTATTTCCAGTCGCGCGAGGCGAGCAGTGCCGTGGTGTAGGTATCCTCCTTGCCGGTGCCGGCCAGGATAATTTTGCGATTTTTGCCGTCTAGGTCGGTTTTGATAACATCTATGCTGCCGCTCTGGTTTGATAGGAAGTACAGTTTGCCGGCCGGCGTCAATTTGAAGCCATTGGTCGTGACAACCCTAGCTGTTACCAGCACGCTAACCGTTTGGTTGTTGTAGCCGACGCGGCTGATTGTTGCGTCCTGGGTTGTCTTGGTGGTTGGCAATACCAGTGTCGCCTTGCCGTCTTTATCGGTTTTGGCGGTAGTTCCGGCAGCCTTTAGGACGACATTCTCCAGCGGCTTGCCCGTGATGAAATCCATAACGGTGACAGGCACTTGCCGACCGGTGGCTACCGCACTGGCGGTCGCAGTCGACTGCCCAGCCAAGCCAGCAAATACATGGCCGTTGTACGTCTTGTAGTATTTTTTGGTCACCGTTACAGCGTGGCCACCGACCCCTACTGTTAGCTTGGCAACACCGCGGTTATCGGTCTGAGCAGATACGCCCGCCGCCGCGACACTCGCACCCGTAACGGGCTGGTCGGTCACACTGTCAAGCACCATCACGCTGACATCCTTTTTCCAAACTAACCCTAGCAGTGGATAGCGAGTAAGTGGCACCGCTAGCAACAGGACTATCAGTGCTAGAACAGTTACGGGGAGGGTCCACTTTTTGCGAGCCCAGTAGGCGTAGCCCAAAGCTTTGAGCCTGGCGAAGCGCTGTTTGGGCGCACCGCTGTCTGACGCAACAGAATCCTCTGTAGCTTCGTCGGCTGGGGTGATTGACGGCTCGACGGCGTGGGTCTCCGGTTCGGCTGCCGAATCCTCGGTTAACTCTGGCGCGCCAGCTGGTTCGGCGGCGCCGTCGGTTTGTGGCTCATCTGTCGGCTCTAAATCGTTTTTGTTGCTATCGCTCTTGTCTGCATCCATGCTGTGCCCGTTACCCTCACCACTTTATGGTTACGCTTATGTCACAAGTGTAACAAAAAAAGACTCAGGTAAAAATGCTTACAGCTCGCGGGTGGGCGGCGCTGTAACCTGTACCAGGAGGAATAAAATTATGGCAGATCAACAAGACGACAAACCCAAGAAGCACCGTATCGTAAAAGGCATCGTTCGCAGTTTCTTTTTTGAATAGATTATGGCTGTTATTATCCGATTTTTATTCAGGCGGTTCGGCCGGGTACTACTGATGTACGGCCTCATGCGGCTATTCGGCGTCGGCAAGCGGCGCGCCTAGACAAATGCTACTTGCTGCAGGCAGTAAGCTTCTGCGTCGTGCGTCGTAGCTATGCTTTCTGCAGTGCCACCCGCGGGTAACAATACACAACGTTCGTAGGTCAGTTTTCCGAGCTCGCCTACTATGTGCATGTTTATGCCACTTTCTAGGGCGGCACTAGCCATAACTGAGTCACAGTGCACATTCATCGCATAGAGGTTTCGAGCCCGTCCCACACCGATTTGTAACTGAGCCGCAAGATACTCGTCCGAATAGCTGCGCTGGAGCTGTTGGTCCGACGGCAGGCGACAAATATTGCTGCGCGGC
>JBBQTW010000012.1:0-18548 GCA_038234505.1 Saccharimonadales bacterium (SeqCode)
TACAAAGAACTCTAACTAGTTCTGGACGGGGTGTTCGCGGCCTTCGAGGTATTCGCGGATTTTTAGGGCGGCGGTGGCACCTTCGCCGGCGGCGCTGGCGATTTGCATGGTGGCGTGGCTGCGGATATCGCCGGCTACGAATACGCCGGGGATGTTGGTCATCAGGTTGTCATCGGCTTTGATGAGCCCGACTTCGTCAAGCTCGACGCTGTCTTTGACAAACTGGCTGTTCGGGCTCAGGCCCACGAATATAAATACGCCGTCGGTTGGGAAGTCTACCTTTTTGCCATCTTGGGTACCCACAACCTTGGTGACAGAGTTGTTTTCACCCACAATTTCGTCGGTGGTCGTGCCCAGGTGCACGGTAACTTTACCCTCGTCGACGTGTTTTTGCAGTTCGTCCTGTAGAACGTCGCTGGCTTTGATAGTCGACCGTACGAGCAGGTCTATGTGGCTGGCGAAACGGGTCAAGAATATTGTTTCCTGGATGGCCGAGTTGCCACCACCGACCACAACCAGTTTTTTGTCACGGTAGAACGCGCCGTCGCAGGTTGCACAATAGTGGACGCCATGGGCGTAGTATTCTGCCTCGCCAGGCGCGCCGGTTTTTTTATAATCGCTACCTGTGGCTATCAGCACCGCGCGGGCCAGCATGTCACCACTGGTAGTTTCCAGCCGCTTCCACTCGCCTTCGTCGTGGATTTTGAAGACTTCGCCGAGTTCGATAACTGCTCCAAAACGCTCGGCCTGCTTTTGTAACGCCGTGGCCAATTCCAAGCCCGCAATACCGTCTGCAAAGCCCGGGTAGTTATCTACCCAGTCGGTAATAGCTGCCAAGCCACCAGGTACGCCGCGTTCGAACAACAACGTGTCGATATCTTCGCGGGTGGTATAGATAGCAGCACTCAGTGCCGCTGGTCCAGCACCTACAATAATCACGTCATGGTTTGGGATCTCTGCTGTTTCTGCCACTTCTCTGCTCCCTGTTAGTTTAAGAATGCCCCGGATGTGGAGCATTCTAGGATTCTCTCTAATTGTATCAAACTCTTAGGCAATCGCCGGTGCCAGCTTCGCTAGGTTATAGCCGACGACCACTTCGCGACTGTCGTCGTGCTTGGTCACTACCGTCACAGGTACCGTCAGGGCACCGGACAGGGCTAGGGCTTCGGCCTGGCGCTCGGGCTGATCATCGAGGTTAACTACGTCGTAGGTGTGGTTTTTGGCATCGAGGAAGCGCTTGACCATGACGCAGTAGGCGCAGGTGTTGGTGGTGAATATAGTGATGTTTTTGACCATAATAGCGTTCCCTTCGATTGAAACTTTGTTGTTTTGTATGTATTTCTTGTGTCTAGCTACTAGTATACTCTAGCGTTATACTGATGCGTCAATACGCTATATGTTGTGTTTTTTAGCGCAATCTTCCTCTCTTCGGCACATTTTGGTCGAAATCTTGCGCTCCGATGCTCCTGTACCTTACGTACGCTCCGCTTCGGTGCTCAGTATTCATCCCGAACTGCACTCGAAGATAGAAAGATTGGAAATTATCTGCTATTCGATGGCATGCAGGGTGACGTCAAAGACAAGATCAGCGTCGGCGGGGATGCCAGACCCTGGGGGCGGCGTACTGCCGTAAGCCTGCGCGGCCGGGATAAGCAAGCGACGGGTGCCACCGACTTTCATACCCGGGATGCCATCGCGCCAGCCAGCGATGACCTGGCCAAGGCCAAAGGTGATACTGCGACCAAAATCCTTACTACTTTGGAACACCACCCCCGTAGCGGCAATGGCGCCAGTATAGTCGACGGTGACGGTGCTGCCGGCGGCTGCCGCATCGCCCTGCCCCTCGATGATATCGATTGACTGCAGGCTGGGGACGCTGTCGATTGGGTCGAAATTATCTAGACCAACCATTATTTGACCGCCATGATCTTAACGGTGAAAACCAGGTCGGCATTTGCTGGGATAGACCCGTTACTTTGGCTGCCGTAGCCCAGCTGGGCGGGAATGACGAGGCGGCGCGTGCCGCCGACCTTGGCGCCGATGAGCCCTTGGTCCCAACCCTTAATGACCTGGCTTTTGCCAATCTGGAATTGAAAAGCCTGTGATTTATCAAAGTTTTCATCGAACACCGTGCCATCACTCGCCAGGGTGCCATAATATTTCACCTGCAAACAGTCGCCGCTTTTTACGGCTGTACCGTTGCCAGCTACTAGATCGGTCGACTCGAGCGACTTGACCGCACCACTCGGTTTATAAACCGGCGGGGTTGTTTCGGCGGTGCTGGCGACACTACTTGCCACACAGCTGGAGGCGTTTGAGTTGGCGGTCTGCGTGGAGTCCTTAGAGGCGTTGTGGTTACTAACACCGTTGGCAATAACCGCGATGGTCAGGGCCGAGGCTGTTACTAGGAACAATAGCGCGCCGAAGGCTGCAAAAAATCTATCTCTTTTTTTGGTCATAACTTGGTCTCCAATTTATTAATATCCGTCTGTTATATCGGCTGGTTTGTCGGGGAAGCCCTGCTCCAAGCCTTTGAGTACTGCTTGCTTGAGGCGCTCCGACCGAAACGGCACCAATGGCAGCTGCGTGAGTGGCATCCAAACCGGCTCATATGTATTACGGCCTAGTGCCGAGATTTTGGCTTCGGCCGATTCTGGGTGGAGCGCTGGGTCCCCTGACACATAGTCGCAAACGAAAATGTTCTGGATGCCGTAGATAATTCCGGCGTTTTCGGTAAATACCAGCCGCGGATTGGCCACGGCTATGCCTGTTTCTTCGGCCAATTGACGTAGTAAGGCTGCTTCGAGCGTTTCGCCCAAGCCAACGCCCCCGCCAACTAATATGTAATATTCGCTACCGAATTTATTCCGCTTGGTTACCAGCAATTTACCATCATGCACGATGATGGCCCGTGAAGCTCTCCGCATGGCATGATTATAGCCTACCGGCTCGACCAAGTGCTAGTGTTTAGGACAATTTCTCCCACAAACCACGACCACTGTCATGGGTTCTGGGAGAGAACAGACGCGGAAGCTACAAGATAAAAAGTAGGCGAGGCTTGGGGGCCATCGAACCATACGATCTACCGAACTCTCGATACTCTCCTGATATGCACCTTAGGCGCAACAATAGACCGGCTCCGCCCGCGCTCGTCACACACTCCCCCCCCGGGAAGCGTGGTGCGCGGAACGGAGACCGGCCCTGCGAAGTGGTTCCACCGGGGCGGGTGGTGCTTACTCCGCAGCTTGCTACCTGCATCACGTGCAGGAAATCCGTTGGTGACCCTGTGGCGCGTACTCGTCCGAGACCCCGTAGTGGGAGCGCGGGAGTGCTAACAGGGCCACCGTAGCCAGGTAATCGACCGCGCGGGGGAGCACGGAAGAACCTAGCGAACGAAGGGGCACAAACAGTGCCAGACACCTTCGCTCCGGTCTGAGTGTTATGCCACATGGGCATAACTGACTGCGGGGTGAGTGATGTCAGGGGTGACATCTTGTGCGTCTGTTAATGAAAAACGTGCTCTTTGTAAGATTTCAACCGTCGCCGGGAACTGTCTCAAAAGCAATGCTATTATAATCTAGCTCATCCCGAAAACAAAGTAATTGTGCTTAGCCGGCGGCCGGCGTTGCGCTACCAGCCGCCACCGCCACCACCACCGCCACCGCCGCCTGCTCCGCCACTGAAACCAGAGCCAGAACCTGATGTATTTGGTGCTGCAAACGAAGTGTTCATGACAGCCATAGAACTACTCAGGCTATCTGCCAAATAGACGGCATTGAATGTCGACCAATTGCCACCGTACCAATCAGGTGGGGTTTTGTAGATATCCACGAATTGCTGCGCCCACTGCTTCTCTACCCCCAGCACCATGGCATACGGCAGCAATTTTTCGAACAGCTCGACTGTCTTTGTTGGCTCAGCCGACTGCTGGGCGTACGGAGCGTTTGGGCTTTGCAGCATAGCAATCCGGTCTTTTTCGGCCGTGTTGAGATATAGTTTGAGACCTTCGCTCGCATCCTTGGCTGCAGCGCCCTTCTCGGTTCGGCGTGGCATGAGCGACGCAAACACAATGATAATAAGCCCACTGGCGATAAAACCAAGCGCCAAGGCCAGACTAACGCCAATTAGATAAAACGCCACAAAAATCATAGCAATGCCGAAAACATGGCCAGTGTTACCAGCCCGTGATGGGTTGCTCGAGAAATAGCCGAGCGTAGCCAACTGGCGCGGCACGGCTTTCTGCACCGCCTGGGCTGTTTTATAAAAACTTTTGCGCAAATCGCTGATCTCTACGTTGTCGCCGCTGGCAAACAGGCCGGCAATCACATCTGCTTCGTAGTAGTTGAGCTGGCTATTTGTAGGCGCTGGCAGTCGGACGAAGCTGTACGTTTTGTGCTTGCCGATACCCAGCAGTCCATTGGACTGCGTTTCCTGGATGCGCAGGTATTTGCGAATTGCCAAATCGATTATTGTCGCTGATATGGCATTTTTGCCGAGTTTGTTATGTAGGATGACATCGATTTCGGCTGGCTTAAGATCGGCTGGCGGGCTGTATTCTGGGACAATCGTGCCGCGGCCCCGAACGTCGCGACCACGCCGCGACCAGATTGCATACCCCGCCACGAACGCGACCAGTGGTAGGCCAATCAATTCAGCCAATTGAATGAGGTGATCACCGATGGTGTCACGGAGAGTCGGCTGGCGAAACACACCAACCGGCAGCGGCGTGTTGAACGTCAATGTTTCGCCACTTGCCAGTACTTGATCGGTCGATATCGTGATGAGTTGGCCACTATGCGCTACCAGGCAGTCAGTGGCAGTACTATGGAAAACACCAGTGAAGCAGCTCGTTTTGCTGGCCGCAGCGACCATACTGGCCGGCACATGTAGGGTTGCCTGGACAGCCTGGAACGGCTGCTGCCACTGAGTACCGTTGACGTTCCAATCAAGTTCGGGCTTGTCGCCGACAAACCGCACAACATTGTGCACATCATAACTAATTTCGTAGTGGTGCAGGCCGGTGATAGTACTGGTGGCGCTGCCAATTTTGAGAACTTCGTTGCCATTGTCTGTATAGGTTGAGTATGGTTCCGGGTGATTGTCACGGCTGATGCCGGACACATGGATGTGCAGTGAGCTACCGTTGTAATCTTTTGGCAGCGCCCGCAGGATGCCGTGATTGTAATCGCTAAACTGGACTGTCAGCTGCTCCCGAACCACCAATATACCCTGGGGGTCGGCTGTACCGAGCGTGTAGTCGGCTGTCATGTTGTTGACAGTAAAATCGTTGACATCCGCCGAAGCCATCGGCGACGCCGCCAAGCCAACACAAACAAGCAACGTGGCCAAGAGGACGGTTGGAATTCGGCGCAGCATACTGCTATTGTAGCGCAGTTACGCTGACTGAGCTGCTGGTTCCTCGCCCAGCAGTTGTTGATTGACCAAGCGGATTACCTCGCCCCGGCTGCCGCCTGTAAAGTTGTGGTCGGCGCTATCGATACCCATGCCGTTGACCGATGGCATAACCAGAATATCGGTGTAGTCGGCATCTGGGAGAACTTCGTCGGCGCTGGCCAGGATAAGGCTGTATGGTCGGAACATCGCCAGCTTCGTCAGTTCACCTTCGGCGTCCATGCTAACAAGATCAGCGAATGGCTCGTCATCGACAACAGTTGTTGTGCCGTCGGCCCGCGGCAGTATCCAGGTGTGCCCATCGTGCTTGGCCCCGGGCCGCTTGGTATAAATCTCGGCAAATCGTGAACCAAGAGCTAGTGGCGGTGCGAGTAAAATAATTTTGCCGATATTCTCGGGGGCGAGCTGGGCAATCACCAGGCAGCCTAAGGAGTGCCCGACGATATTGACAGTTTCGACTCCCGCCTGTTGCCGCGCCCAGTCGATAACTGCCTTTAGGCGCTGAATGCGCTCGGCCAGCGGCGTCACGCACAACTGATTTGTGGCGATATCAAAATTATCATAATCAAACTGTACGGAGCCCCAGCCGTGAGGCAGCGCCTGCACGATGCCGCTAAACAGCCCCCGCGAATCGGACCGCACCCCAAAACCGTGACTAAACACCACCATTTGCGGTGCCAAATTGTAGTCGAGTGCAACGTCCGAATCCCCCACCTTGATTGTCGTCTGCATCTGTTAAATCCGTTCGGCCCCAAATTTGTCGCGCGCAGCCGCAGCCGCAGCATCGAGCTGGGCTGCCACTTCGGCATCGGTCAATGTTTTGTCGTAGCTGGTCGTCTTGAATCTCAGTGTCACATTTTTATGAGCGCTGTCGTCTGCCGATTGGTAGACCGCTACTGGCGACAGCATGGCTAGTACATTGTTGGCATGTGAACTTGTTAGGGACTTATATATCTCGTTGTAGAGGTCACTGTACTTCACATCCGCTGCCACTTTTAGCGTGATGTCCTGGCTAACGCTTGGGAAGCGTGGTATTGGCGCATAGCTGGCACGCGACTGCTGGCTTGCTTGGAGTAGCTGCGATAGCCCAATACCAAAACCAGCTGTGTGCTTAGGAAGTTTGAGCGCGCGACGAACACTCGCCTTGTACTCGCCCACCATGCCCAGTGGAAGATCTGTGCCCTTCACAAATACCTGGGCTGACCGGGTGTGGTCGTACGGCTTAGCAACCGGGTAATCTTCTTCGGAAGCAATCGGCCGGAATTCTAATAGCAAGCCGAACTCGGCGGCAAGGTTAATAAGGAGGTTACAGGCGGTATAAAATGCGGCACCAGACTTTGTGAGCTTGTCGTTGGCAGCATAGACGACATCCAGCATCTCGAACTCCATCGGCAAACCGTCATCGTCGTCGGCATGTTGCAGGTTGTGACCCTTGCCGATTTCGAACAGCGCGAACTCATCGTAGCCAGCCTTGATATTCGGGTGAATTTTCTCTAGCAAACTAGGCGTCAGACTCAGCCGATAATACTGCAGGTCTGGGCTCAGGGCGTTTCCGATGGTAAATGCCTGGGACTTGTCCTGGCCAACTTTTTCGAGCAGGTCACCGTGGACAAAACTGTAACCCAGGACTTCGTTGGCGCCCTCGCGAGCTAGTTGCAGGCGGACACGGTTTTTTAGCGCCATCGGTGGATCTTCGGCGGCTGGCAGCACGCTGCGCTCGGGGAGAGTTTGTGGCAATTTATCGAAACCGTATAGCCGGCCGACTTCCTCCACCACGTCTTCGCGGGTCTCGATATCGGTCCGCCAGAACGGCGCCGTGATTGTCAGCTTGTCGCTATCAATTGCTATGCTGAACTCGACGTTCACAAGCAGCTTTTTCATTTCTTCGGCGGACAGCGCGAGGCCCAAACGGGAATTAATAAATTCGGCGGTCACTGGTACTGGTGGGTGCACCCATTCGCGCCCGGCCACATCACCGATATCGGCGACTGGGCCGGCGACTTCACCGCCTGCAACATCCTGAACAGATTGCATTAACAGATGCAGAACATGGTCGTTTTGGAGTGGTGACTGACCTTTGTTAAATCGAGTCAGGGCATCGGTGAACACGCCGTGGCGCATACTGCTGCGGCGCACTGTGTACATGTCGAAGTTGGCACATTCCAGCACGATATTGGTCGTACTATCACTGACTTCGCTATCACCGCCGCCCATAACACCGCCCAGGCCGATTGGGCCCTCGCCGTCGGCGATAACTATGTCGGCAGTATCAAGCTTGTACGATTTATGGTTCAGGAGCGCTACCTGCTCCTCCGGCTTGGCCAAACGTGCAACTAGCTTGTGGCCACGCAGCTTGTCATAGTCGTAGGCGTGGGTTGGCTGAGCTGTCAGCAGCATGATGTAGTTAGTGGCATCGACGACGTTGTTGATAGGCTTGGCGCCGACACTGATAAGTGCACACTGCAGCCACAGCGGGCTGGGTTTGACCGTGACATTCTTCATGGCCAAAGTCATCAGTCGCGGCACAACTTCTGGCGCCTCGTTTATAACTTCTAGCGGTAGGCCATCGCCCCCAGGGAACTCGGGCTTATCGTTGTACCAGGCAGGTGACGCAAACTGCTGGCCGGTGATACCAGCCACTTCACGGGCCAGGCCAAGTTCGCCGAAGAGGTCAGGGCGATGGGTAAACATCTTGTTTTCAATATCGATAATATGGTCGTCCAGGCCAAAAACCTTGGCAAAGTCAGCACCCGGCTTAATGTCTTTTTGATTCGGCGACCATTCGTCAGCGTCGATTTCTAATATGCCGTCGTGTTCGTCGCTCAGCGCTAATTCCTTCGGGCTGGCCAACATGCCGTTACTGACGACACCGCGTAGCTCGCGGGCCTCCAGCACAAACGGCGCTTTGCCAACACTATCTGGCACAGTCGCGCCAGGTGGCAGCCACGCTACCAGCATGCCTTCGCGGACATTTGGTGCACCGCAGACCACTTGGACATGGCCGTCCTCATCCCTATTGACATCGGGTGTAATACCGCCGTCGTCAATAGTACAGACATGCAGTCTATCGGCATCCGGATGGTCGACGCACTTCACAACCCGCGCAATAACAATCCCCTGGTACTTTTCGCCCAAATTCTCAACGCCTTCAACCTCCCCCAGTTGAGCACCGATCTTCTCAACCAGCTCAGCCACCGGCAAATCGACGGAGGTATATTGCTTTATCCAATTCAGACTGAGCTTCATGTCATCACCTCCTCGAGTAATTCTGGAAACTCGACCCCATGTAAATCATTCAGACAGAAGTGGCCTTTGTCCGAATACTTGCGCAGCTTAAGTACTAGTACTTTTTCTTTCAACATATTTACCGTCTCCACCACACTTGGGTAATCGTCAGATGAGATAAATACAGTCACGCCGTGCGTACGCGACGGGAAATCTGGGTCAATACTAAAATCAAAAAAGTCCGCCGTATCCGACTCCTCGTTGTCATCTGGATTTGTCCAGGGAGCCACTAAAACAACTTTGCCGACCTGTACGTCTTTATGTTCGCTTAGGTAGCGCAGTAAGAAGCCACCGCCGCAACTGTGGCCAACGAGAATTGTTTCGGGTGTGATATCAAAACGCTCAAATTCATGGAGCCACTCATCATAGCGCGGCCGAAATGGGAATGGCGGCTCGACATTAACTGCGTGAATATCCTTGAGAATAAGCTGGCGCTGTAGCCAACCAAACCAGTGATCTTGGCTGTTCGATGGCCTTGCAGCATCGTAATGCTGAACTTTGTCTGGACGACCAGGAATAAGAATTGCATTACTCATGCGAATTGCCTTAGGAAGTCTAGTTTGCCGGACTCGAAGTGGTGGACGTCTTCTATACCGTATTTCATCTGTGCAACCTTGCGGCTATGGCATACTGCAGAAAGTAATTTTCTAGAGTAACGTCGATGTCGTCGGTAACAACCGAGCGACTGAACTGCTCGCGCGCCCGGAGAATTTCGGCCACACGTGGTGATTTGCTGGCTGCCCAGCTTTCGGCCGTGGCGTCGAACAGGTCAAGCCCACGGTAAAACGCACCGCGCATACTTTCGGCATCACCGCGCCGCTTGGCACTGAGCGCCCGGCCAACCTCGCTGCCAATGTTGCCCATTTGCTCAAAAATAGTCAGATTGGACCACTTCACCCGGTCAAACACGTGCTGATTAGACATGTACTGCTCCGTCAACAATCTCTGTTATTGTAGCGCGAACGGCCTCGTCTAGCACGTCTTTGCTAGCATTACCCTGACGGGGGCGGATATTTATCATACTATCGAACTCGATGAATTCAGGTTTGCCAAAATCGGCCGGGTGAAGGTTTATGCCCCACAAATCCCGTTGCTTTGAGCCGTTTTCGAGCAAATATGCTTCGCCGTCGGCATGCATTTCCATATCAACCAGGATGATTTTGCGAGTTACATCAATATCGGCCTTTACCAAACTACCGTACATTTTGTCGGCCATGGCCTGCAGTTCTCCGACTGAAATGGTGTCAATTTGTTTCATGCGAATTGCCTTAGGAAGTCTAGTTTACCGGACTCGAAGTGGCGGACGTCTTCTATTCCGTATTTCATCATCACTAGGCGCTCCACGCCGCAGCCCCAGGCAAACCCGGTGTAGACTTCCGGGTCGATGCCAGCTTCGCGCAATACATTGGGGTGAATCATGCCGCAGCCCAGCAGTTCTATCCAGCCGCTGCGGCTGCAAATGTGGCAGCCGGCGCTGTCGCAGAAAGGGCAGCTGATGGCGAACTCGAAGCTTGGTTCGGTGAACGGGAAGTAGAACGGCTGGGTTTTGATACGTAATTCTTTGCCGTAATAAGCCTCCAAGAACGTCTTGAGGGTGGCTATGAGCATCCCAGCGTGGACTCCTTTGTCGACGTAGACGCCTTCTAGCTGGTAGAAGGTGTGTTCGTGGCGGGCGTCCAGGTCTTCGTTGCGGAAAACGCGCCCGGGGATGACCGTGGCGATGGGTTCGCCTTTCTCTAGGCCGGCTTTACCGGCTGTCAGTACGCGGTGCTGCATCGTGCTGGTGTGCGCTGGTGCGATAAGTGGCTTGTCGTTGCTATCTGTCTGGGTAGTCATGAAGGTGTCGTAATCGTCGCGAGCCGGGTGGTCCTCTGGGAAGTTGAGCGCGCCGAACATGTGGAAATCGTCATCGATTTCGCGCGACTCTACAGCCGTGAAGCCCATGCGATAAAAGATTTCGAGTACGCTCGACAATTCGCGCATCAGCGGGTGGACCGAGCCGGTTTCGGCTGGCAGCAACTTCGGGAGAGGCGCGTTGATGTCCATCGGGGCAGTGACATCTATCGCTGGCAGGGCTTCAGCCTCATCGGCTTTAGCGGCCAGGCTGGACTCTAAGTCTTGCCGCAGCGCGTTGACGGCTTGGCCGTAGGCTGATTTCTGGTCGGCCGGCAAGGTCTTCAGCGCTTCAAATAAACTTCGAAACTCTGGGCTCCGCAGCACAGAGACGTCACCGCTGGAGGCACGCGACTTCAAATCTTGGGCAAGCTTGTCGTCTATCATTTATGACATTGTACCAGAGGTGCGACCGTTTTGAGCAACTACAAGCATAAGTACTAATGTTAGACGCCCACGGAAGAGTTAGGACGCTTGGCCGGACCCGGCTACATCACAGACGAGCGTCGGTTCGAAGGCATAGCGCGCCAAAACCCGGACCCCAGCGATATCGCGAGCCCTAGGGGCAAAATCATATGTTATGGGGTGTTGACTGGCATACTCATCACCAGCTGGCTGCGCCTCGTCTGGCAATATGGAGCGATGCGGGTCATCGGGACGGTGGCCATTTATAGCAACTCCGCTAAAGAACTGAGCTGCAGTCTGCCACCCTTCGGTAGTGAATCGTTGCAGCACAATAGTCACAGGCGTGTCGTCTGGAAAAGGCGCCTGTACATCGGGCGCTGTCACTTCAAAATCGGTCTTGCCCATTTCAAATGGGCTGCTGTTGGCAAGCATACTTAAGCCTAATCTACGCCCGTCAGGCTAAGCGGTCAAGCTCAGCGGAGTAACCAGGCGTGCAACCGGACTCCTTAGAGCATATCGTTCAGGTCGGAATTGAGCGAATTGTCGTTCAGACTGCCGTCGACCTGAGCTGAAGCGTTATCGAGTGCGTGTTCCGTAACGGTGAGGTCAGCAGTTGTCTTGATAGCCGCCGGTGTCGTGTCACGGCCCGTGGAGACGGCAGTTTTGTCGGCCTGGGTGTTTTGGTGCGAAACAACGGTGTAACCGGCGAAGCCGATACCGCCAACAACGATGAGTCCAACGAGGACTGCTTACAGATGCGAGCCAGCTTGATTGAGGCGTTTCATTACTGGGTACCTCCTGTAGCGCTCGTGTCTGTGGACGAGTCGGTGCTAGTAGATTTGTCGGTCTGAGCGGTCGATGCACCCTTGAGGGCTACAACGATGTCTTTGATGGATTTGCGGTAGTCCTGCAGTGCTGAGCGGGTAGCAGCCGTCGTCGTTTTGAGGGTGGCGACGGTGCTGGCAGGATCGGTCTGTGTGCAGTCGATGCTGACATCGAGAGCTTTTAGGTTATCGACTGCCGTCTGAGCAGCGGCTTGCTTAGCGGTAGCGGTGGCAACAAGTGCGTCGTAGCCTGTAACATTTAGCTGCTTGTTAGTCTGGAAAGCCTGGACTTTGGTGAAAATAGCGTTGAAGACATCCAGGTGACGCTGAGCAGCGGCAGCATAGTTGGTTGCTCGCTTGTTGATTTCCTTGGCATGAGCTTCGCAAGCTTTTTGCTTCTGCTCAGCAGTGTGTTCCTTGACGTTCTGCCGCTTCGTCTGCAGCATTTCCTGAGCCTCTTGGCGTAGGGTCGTGGTGTCAGTGCTGCCATCAGTAGTAGTCTCTGTCTCGGTATCGCTAGTAGTGGCGACTTGAGTAGTCGTCTCGCTATGGCTAGTGCTGCCACTAGTGCCCGTTGCCGTGTCGGCATGCACCGTCGTACCACCGTGTTCGGCCCAAACAGGTGCCGCTGCCAATGCAGCGATACCAAATGCCGTGGCAAGCGCCAAACTTATACGTTTGTGAAGTTGTTGCATAACAGATGTTTCCTTTTTTAAATAGGTACTATGTACTATACCAAAATGCTTGTGATTTGCTGAATGTGATATCACTTACCCATGACCTCTGTTCTGCTATACTACGCCTATGGCAAACTTCTCTTTTGACGCCGTAAGCGACTACGACAAGGCCGAGATGAACAACGTCTTCGACCAGACCGAGCGCGAAATGTCGTCGCGATACGATTTCAAAGGCACGCCGGCGGCGATAGAATGGCTCGACGACAAAAAGGGGCTAAAGATAACTGGTAGTGGTGCCTGGCAGATAGATGCCATCCTCGATATTATCCGCAAAAAGCTAGCGACACGTGGTATATCGCAAAAGGTCCTCGATACGTCCCACGAGGTTGTCGAGGCCAACCTAAAGGCCACCCAAGAGGTGGTGTTCAAACAAGGCTTAGACCAAGAGCGAGCCAAAAAAATCACGTCGCTGGTGCGTGATACATTCCCGAAGGTTAAAACTCAAATACAGGGCGATGCTGTCCGCGTCATGTCCACTAGCAAAGACGACCTCCAGGCTGTGATGCTGCTCCTGAAAAATCAAGATTTCGACTTCGCAATTAGTTTCAATAACTTCCGTTAATTGTCGTCTTCGTTGTTGGATGGCGGCGTTTCCGGCGCTGTATCAATATCCAGCAAAGGGGCTGTCGGATCTTCCAGTCGCTGTATAGCCCGACGGTGTATAAGCGCCCACATACCGCCAGCACCGAGCGCCAAACCGCCAGCTGCAACTGCCACCACAACTTTAGTCGGGAATTCCTTGTCCGCCATCGGTTCGAGCTCGTTACTCATGTTAACAGCTTAAAACGTCGGTCCCGAACGGTCAAACTAGGATGCTACCGACTTCGACCTGCGCTATACTGACAAGCATATGCAAGATAGCAAACAATTGCTGGCTGCCGCCGAAGAAGTTCTAAAGCACAACGACCGCGGAACCTACACCATGCCGGGGCCAGATTTGTACCCCCACCAGTGGCTGTGGGACAGCTGCTTTGTGGCTATCGGCCTGCGCCACACTAATGTCGACCGCGCCAAGCTAGAGGTCGAAAGTCTCCTGCGGGGCCAGTGGCACGACGGCATGCTGCCGAATATCATTTTTCGCGGCGAAAACCGCTACCGCACCGACCGTGCGGCCTGGAACAGCCGGGTCAACCCAAACTCGCCGGACGATGTTGCCACCTCTGGTATCACCCAGCCGCCAATGCTCGCCGAGGCAATCGTCCAGATTGGCGCCAAGCTAAAATGGCCCGAACGCCGTAGCTGGTACAAATCTACTTGGCCGGCTCTACTGGCCTACCACCAGTGGCTCTACGCCGACCGTGACCCGCATGGTGAAGGCTTGGTACTGCAAGTTCACCCCTGGGAAGTCGGCCTCGACAACACCCCACCCTGGACCACCGAACTACGCGAACACTTACTGCCGACCTGGATACGCAGCCTGAAAGCCTTGCACTTACTGGGCTTGATTGGTCTGTTCCGCCGCGACACCCAACACGTACCGGCTGGCGAGCGCTACACCACGCTCGAAATCTTGGCGCTCTACGATGTCCAACGCCGGATGCGCCGCAAGGGCTATAGCACCGACAAAGTGCTGGACCACTCGCTGTTTGCTATCGAAGACCTCACGTTCAACAGCATACTTATCCGTGGCAATGAACATCTGCTGGAGATTGCCAAAGCCATTCGGGAGGATGTCCCGGAGGCTTTACAGGCTAATATCCGCAAAACTCGCAAGGCGCTGGAGCAGCTGTGGGACCCCTACAGCGAGCAGTATTTTTCGCGTGATTTCGTGACACATAACCTGATAAAAGAGTCGTCGATTGCCGCCTTTATGCCCTTGTACGCCGGCTGCATCAGCCAGGAGCGAGCGGCCACTATAGTCAAGCAACTAGAAAACGAGCAGCTCTATGGCACGGCCTACCCAATCCCGTCTGTACCAGTCAGCTCGCCCTGGTTTGACGCCAAGCGCTATTGGCAAGGCCCCACTTGGGTCAATACCAACTGGCTCATCATCGATGGCCTGCGCCGCTACGGCTTTAACGACCACGCCGATGCCCTGGCCGAAAGCACGCTAGAAATGGTCAGCCGCAGCGGCTTTGCCGAATACTTCAACCCGCTCACCGGCGAACCAGCCGGCGCCGACAACTTCAGCTGGACCGCCGCCCTGGTGATTGATTTACTAAAGCGCTAGCTAAACTCGACGCCTGCTTGCATGCAAACCTTGCGTAGTGCTCGCTGAGCACGCTGCTGATAAAACGGATAGTGCATGTGTGTGCCACGCCACCAGACAGGATGCAGCGATAGTACCTCTTGATCTGATATAGCCATAATCATTTTTCCGGCGCGAAGCGGACTCGGCTTTACATCCGGCGCCAGAATGGGTGTGTCTATGTCTAGACAGTCATATACGACTACTTGTACGGGCGAGCCGTCTTGGAGAGTAGCTTCGTGTATAACTTCCGGGTCCGTGAGTTCATAACCAGCCTTCATGCCATAATGATATCTCTATTCCGTAAAAACGCAATCGTCTTGAGATTACTAGTCTTCGAGATTTGGGCGTTCGAGTAGCAATGGCTCGACACTGGCTTCGATATCGGTGATTTTGACGATGTCGCGGTCGACTTTGCCAAGCTCCTTGTAGGTGGCGTTGTAGTGGTTAACGGTGGTGCCGAGAGCCGAGCCGAGTTTGAGCATGTAAGCATTGTGGGCTATCAGATGCTTGCTGAGCTGTTCGATGTTTTTGCGAATTTTCTCGGTGTCTTTGTGGATTTCGATACTGCGCAGGCCCTGCATGATAGTTTGCAGCATGGCGCTCAGGGTGCTTGGCCCAACAATCGTAACCTTTTTCTCACTGGCGTACTGGATGAGGTTACGGCCAGAGACGTTGCCCAGGCCGACTTTGTTGGCCAGAAGGTCGTAATATATCGCCTCGGATGGGATAAACATCAGCGCTTGGTCCAGCGTGCCCTTGCCTGGCAAGATGTATTTGCTAGTTTCGTCGATGCGGCGCTTCAGGTCTTCCTTGAACAACTTGGCCAAGCCTTCTTGCTCCTCAGATTTAGCCTCCAGCAAACGGCTGTAGTTTTCTAGGCTAAATTTGCTATCCACCGGCAATACTTTGTCGTCCAGAATAATCGCGGCGTCGACAATCATGCTCTCGGTAATTTTGTACTGGAGTTTGAATGCACCCGGCGGTAGCGTGTTCTTGAGAATCTGCTCCAGATAAAACTCACCGAGCACGCCCCGCTGTTTCGGGTTTTGGAGTACATCCTGCAGGGACTTCAGTTCGTTGGCGATATCACCGACGTTTTTGTTGGTACCCTCCAGCTTGGTCAACTTCTCTGTCACCTGCTCGAGGATTTTGATACTGGCGGCCGACTGCTGTGAAATCTGTCGATTACTAGCTGTCATCTGCTCCGACATCTGCTTCTGCACACCGTCCTTCAGTGCCGTAATGTCATCACTGAGCTTGGTCAAGTCCTGCTTCAGCAGCAGTGAGACATTGCTATCCGGTTTCGGGGTCATCTGTTGGCGTAATACCACTGCCAGCAAAGCCAGCACCAACACCCCCAGAACTATCACCGCAATAATCATGCCGCTATTGTATCAGTTCTAGGCGAAGCGAGTTACGGCGAAGATGAAGATTACACCGACGATGGTGAGGGCGATGGTTTGATACGACGAGTGTTTGCTGTGGGCTTCGGGTAGGATTTCGCTGGCGCCAATGTAGAGCAAGAAGCCGGCGAAAAAACCGAGATACAAAACCAGCATATTGTCGGAGATAGAAAATAGTAGCGTGCTGAGTGCTCCAAGGACTGGCGCTACGGCATCGAGCAACAGAAAAGCCAGCGCCTTGCGGGACTTATTGGCATTCAACAGCATCAGGTTGACAGTGTTCATGCCATCGGTAAAGTCATGGGCGATAACGGCGATAGCTACGGCGATACCGACGGTGTTGCCGGCCTGAAAGCCGAGGCCGATACCAACGCCATCGAGGAAACTGTGGCCACTGAGCGCCAGTGCACTCGCCACGCCAACCTGAGGATGGTGGTGGACTTCGTACTCATGCTCTTGGCTGTGGTGAATAAGGATAGTTTTTTCGATAACGTGGAACAGCAGGAAGCCGGCCACCAGGGCAATCATCGCACCGGTGGGCGTGTGGTGAATTTTCTGCAGTTGCGTGAATATCTCTGGCAGCAGGTCGAAGGCTACGACTCCTAGCAACACCCCCGCCGTATAGCCAAGGAAGCGGTGTAAGTGATCCTTGTGACGCAATGCCGTGAGGCCGCCGACCAATGTCGAGACGAATGTGGCGGCAGCGAGTAGTACGGCTAGCATGCGCTAAAACGCCAAATCTATCCGCACGAAACCTTCGGCGTATTTGGAGCCGGTCTTGGTGCCAAGTGCTTCGGCCTGTGGCTGCATAAAGCTGGTCATGCGCTCGCGGTCGTCGAACTGACTGGCGTGGGCCATCACGACGTCCATCTTTTTATCAAAATATTCGCTGATATCGACGTAATAAGTACTTTGCTCGAAGTTGGTCAGCAGCACGTGCTCGACCTTGTGCGGCGCCAAACCCTCCTCGGCGGCGACTTCTGGGAAACTGAGGTGATCGCGAGCCAGCGGATAAACAGCATCCAGCGTCGCCTGCCCGGCGGCCCGGTGGTCCGGGTGATTTATCATCCCCCGCTCGGTAGAAAACAGGAATGTCGGGTCCATAGTAATAACTGTATCCGGTTTGACGCGGCGGATAGCCCGCACGATGTCACGCTTCAGGTCCATGGTGACTTCTAGACAACCATCGCAATAGTCTAGAAAAAAGACGTCCTTGGCCCCAACCAGTTGGGCGGCTGCTCGCTGGTCGGCTTGGCGCCGGGCGGCAACGGTTTCGGGTGTGGCCGAGTCATCGGACGAACCGCGGCTGCCATCTGTCAGTAGCAAATAATAAATCTCGGCACCCTCGGCTGCCCAGCGCAGCAAACTGCCGCTAGCCGTTATGTCGATATCGTCGGCGTGGGCACCGACGGCCAGGACAATCTTTGGAGTGTAGTAGGTAGTGTCGCTCATGGCACTAGCATAGCCCATTACAAGCCCAGCGGCAACTGAGGTCAGCGTGCTAAAATAGACCCAAATGGCAAACAAATCAAAATCAAGCCTAGGTGGTATCGACTCGGATGTCCGTTTTCTGCTGGCAAATGAACGTACTCTACTGGCCTGGATACGCACCGGGCTGGCGCTGCAAGCCGGCGGCTTTGCGCTGGCACACTTTAGCGACGGTGGCGTGAGTAGCCAAGTGGCCGGCATCGCTGCTATTTTGTTTGGTGGTTTTATGGCTGTTATCGGCTACAGCCGGTTCCGGGCGGCCGACCGCGCTATCCGCCGCGGTGAGCTACCTCAGCAGGGTCGCGGCCCTACTATCGAAGTTGCTATTGTCGTACTCACCGCCCTCGTCCTAGCCGCTGTCGAGGCCTGGCAACATTAATACATTGCACAGCCGGGGTCGACTCCGCTACACTAGAAGCACTTCCATGCAATTCGCACACATCTCCTCAGGGCAACACACAGCGTGAATCCACTCGTCGTAATATTGGTGGTATTGCTATTGGTATGCCTATCGGCCATCTGTTCTGGGCTAAATGTTGCCCTAATGAGCCTGGATATCCAGGACCTCCGCCGTAAAGCCAAGCTCGGCAATGTGGACGCTAAGCGCGTGCTGCCACTGCGCCGTAACACCCACCTCACGCTCAGTGCCATCCTGCTCACCAATGTCGCCGCCGTCTCGACCAGCTCGCTGGTGCTGGAAAGTGCTATCTACGGTGTGTTCGCCGGTATTATCAGTACCCTACTCATCGTCACCTTCGGCGAAATTTTGCCCCAAGCTTTTATTGTCCGCCGCTCGCTGTACTACATGGCGCGGCTGAGCCGTTTTACGCGGTTGATGATTTTCGTAACCTACCCTGTGTCCAAACCGCTGCAGCTGCTGCTCGACAACCTACTACGCGGCGAAACTATC
>JBBQTW010000013.1:0-18513 GCA_038234505.1 Saccharimonadales bacterium (SeqCode)
CAGCGTGCGGCAGCGCATGCAAGCGTTCGTCGCCAGCGCTACCGCTGGACTACGACTGGCAGCGATTCATTGAGGTGATTGTACGTCCACCCGGTACGTACAACTTGGGTGTGAATTGGTAATTCTGGTGAATCGCCGATAACAAACTTCTCCGATTCAACATAGTTATGCGTAGAGGTAAATTCAGCAATAACCCTTTTATTGAGCTCGGCAGCTGCAATACTGCATTCAAACTCAATACCAGCTAGGTCGGCTAGGAAGTTCGGGGTGTGCTGTAGCTGTTCTGACATTACGTTTATTATACCATATAACCGTGTAAAGCGCTATTTCATGTACGCCATCGTTCTGAATATTTCATCGCGAACTTTGTGTAAAAACTATGGATTGGTGACTTCGGAGGTCTGAATCATCCAATTTTGGACATTGTTGAGGCGGTCGACGCCACTGTTCAGAGTTTTAGCATCCAAACCATAGACTTTTTGGTGCGCCAGGTAAACATAGCGCGGCTGATACAAGCCCATGGCCGGGGCATCCTGCTGCCAGGCTTGCAAAAACGGTCGATATTTAATTGTCCGCAACGTCGGGTCCAGTCGGGTGCGACCGGCCTGCAGGGCTGCATCAGCCGTAGCGGACTTGTAGAGTGACAGGTTTAGTCGGGTGGAGCGTGGGTCGGTCTGTGAACTATCCCAATAGACAAACACATCAGGGTCAACACCGAGCGAGATACCATATACCACAGCGTCATAGTTGTGGGACGACAGGGCATTTTGGAAATCGTCTGGCCGAAGCAAGCTCGCCCTGACGCTCATGCCGAGCAGCCGCCAGTCGGCTTGTATGCCACGAAATAGTTTCCGATGTTCGCGAGTATCGCTGGCGATGAGGTTGACAGCTAGTGGCTTGCCGTCTTTGAAGCGCAGGTCGCCCTTGCCGACTACCCAGCCAGCCTTGTCGAGTGCCACCTTGGCAGCTACCTGGTCAAACGGAGCCTGTTGTAGGCTTGGGTCATAGCCGACCTGGCCGTTGAGTAACGGTTCGCGGACGGCTCGGGTTGGGTAACCGAGTAGCCCCTGCAGTGCCGAGGCATCGGTGCCCTGCACCAGCGCATGACGAACTTGCGGATCGGCCAGGACGCCCGTCGAGGTATTAAAAAATATCATATTGGCAGCTGTCAGCACAAAGTCGTATGGGTAGAGGCTTTTGTCACCCTCCCGTTGCTGGTACCCATCTGGTGCAATCATACTCGACAGCTGGTGCGTGTCGAAAGTATGTGTCAGGGCGCGCTGGCTAGAAAAGGCATGCACCACAAAACTCGCCAGCTTCGGCTCACCGCGCGCATAGCCAGCGAAGGGCTTGAGGGCGATAAAAATCTGCTTGTCGTCATCACTCATCCGTTTCACCTGCAGGGCGTCCCATTTGAACGGCCCAGCGCCTATCGGCTGGAGACTGTTAAAATCGGCCGATCGCCAGGACGCCGCCGGCAAATCAGCAAACGCCCGTGACGGGATAATCCCCGTTGTCAGAGAATACGGGAAAGAGGCAAGTGGGTTTGTGAGCGTAAATGTCACTGTGTAGGCGTCTTTTTTGGCGATAGTAATCCCCTGCCAGCTGCTGGCAAGCGGTGATTGAGCATCTGGATTTTGGATGGCGTGGTACGTAAAAACGACATCGTCGGCCGTCAATCGACTGCCGTCTTGCCAGGTAAGGTGTGGTTTTAAGTGCACTGTATAAATAGTACCGGTCGCATCAACATCGAGCTTTTGGGCCAAGTCGCCAACAAGCTGGTTGCTAGTGTCATAGGTGAACAGCCCAGCAAACACCAGCCGCGAAACGCTGTTATCAACATCACTCGTGGCGTAGATAGGATTGGCATTGGTAAATGTACCGAGAATGCCTTCACTATAAATACCTCCGGCTACAGGCTGCATCGTCTGAAAATAGCGGCCCAAATGCTCTATCTGGAGCACCATACCAGCTATCAATATGACCACCAGCAATATCCATGCCACAATAAATCGCCAGACATTGCCCAGATTACTGAGGCGACGGAACAGATGCCGCTCGAGACCAACTTCGGCATAGGTGCCGATATCGGACACCTGGGATTGGCTATGGCGGAAACGCCGTCGCAGCCGCAGCTTAAAAAGCCGAAATTTCATTGGTCCCCACCTTGGTTAGCGCAAAATGCCCAGCATCAGCGACATCGCAAACACGATGCCGCTAACAATGGTCAGTTGAAAGATTGTCTTTTCGGTTCCCCGGCGGGTCGTGTTGACCTCGCCAGCACTCCCAAGCCCTGCACCGAGGCTAGCGCCGCGCGTCTGCACCAAAATCAGCAGAATCATCAGTGCCGCGGCACCAAGTGTAATGTAATTAAAAATATTCATGTGTTGTCTCGCTTCCCTTCGACAATAGTCGTTACCAGGTAGTTTACCAGGCCGATGATAACTCCGGCAAATATTGCTGCCCACAGGTTGGTGATATGCAGCGGTGCGTACAGTTTACTCACCAGCCACACCATGAGGCCGTTTATTACCAACATGAACAACCCCAGGCTCACCAAAATAGCCGGCAGAGACAGCAGAACCACCAGTGGCCGGAGAATAAGGTTCACGATAGCCAGCACCAGTCCGGCAACCACGATAACCCCGAACCGCCGTTCATAGGTGATACCAGAGCCAAGCAAGCCAGCGGCTATCCAGAGCCCCAGGCTACAAACCAGCCAGCGTAATAGTAATCGTGAAAGTGGATTTCGCATATGCCTATTCTAGGTTAGCGCAAGCGGCGCGGCAAGCGATCTGTCAATACTTCGCAACCATCGGCGGTTATAAGCACGTCATCCTCGATACGTACACCGATACTTTCAGCGGGTATATATATCCCTGGCTCTACCGTCAATACCATGCCCGGCTCCAGCGGGCGGGTGTAGTCACCAATATCGTGGACGTTTAGCCCCAAGTAGTGCGATGTAGCGTGCGGGAAGAACTGGCGAACCTCGTCATGATTGATGGTTTTAATAAGCCCCAGTTCGCGCAGCTTCTCGCCCATGTAGTGTTCGATCTGCTGCTCGTTGTCCTTGATAACCGCGCCCGGTTTCATCAGCCCAAAAGCAAACTGCTGGACATCGGCCACGGCATCGTACACCGCTTGCTGGCGCCGACTTGGCTGGCTCAGGCTAAATGTACGCGTGATATCAGCCGCGTAGCCACCAACTTCTGCTCCGATATCAAGCAGCAGCAGCTCATCACTCGCTAGAGTTCCGTCGTTGGCGACATTATGCAGCGTGCAGGCGTGCTTGCCGGCAGCCACTATTGGCTCAAACGCGTGGCCGCCAGCGCCGCGGCGACGAAAACCGCGGCTAATATCGGCTTCTACCTCGTACTCATGCCCATATTTGGCTAGAGTGGCTGGCCGCGTGACTTCCTTAATAGTGTCGATGGTGATGTCTATGGCAGCCTGGATAGCCGTAATCTCGACCGCCTGCTTCACCATCCGCAGCGACGCCAGGTGCGGACCAACATCTAGCAGCTCCAGGCCATCGCCGGTCTGCTTGAGTCGCTCGACCAGCGCCGCGCGGGCTGGGTTAGTATACATACCGTGCGCTTCTATATATGCCGGGGGCAGGCCGAGTGTTGCGACGTGCTTCACCCGGTGCAGCCGTGTCGCCAGCTGTCGCCAACCCTCGGCGTCGTCATATACCGTCTGTATGCCTGACACCTGCTGCAGAGCCGCCTCGTCTACCGAGCCATCGAATGCCACTCGGCTGGCGCCACGGGCTGGCACAATCAAATAATCCTTGGTCTTGTCCATCACCAGCACAATATCCGGCTCGCGTATGCCAGTCAGATACCAAAAACTAGCATCCTGATGAAACGGATAGGTACTGTCGGCACCCCGCTGCAACAGCCCGTTGGCCGTCACCACGATAGGCGCTGTACCTTGAAACAATTGGCGTAATTTTTCACGGTTACCCGCAAAAAACTCACTGGTAAATTGCACACTCATAATTCAGCCCTCTACTATACCACTTATCGGCGCTGTTTAGCGCTGGAGGTGGTGTAGATAGGCAACGATAGATGCGTAGTGGCTCGCGGCAATCCAGATATTGGCGAGGATGAGGAGCGGCAAGACCAGCAGAAACTCGCCGGCCTTACCAGTCGTTATGCGTAGAGCTTTGAGCGGTGGCACACCTAACTTGACTGGAATTGGCAGCAGCCACGGCACGCCTTCCTTGGTGAGCGTATCCATCACCAGGTGGCTCAGCATGCCTATCATAAACGCCTGCCAAACCAGTGGCGTGTCGACATGCACCATCAAGGGGTGCAGGAAGTGCAGCAGCCAGCTAGCCAGAAATCCAAATAGCGCCACACCCACTAGCGAATGGCTCAAGAACCTGTGCCCGCCGAGCAATCTATCGACGAACTTGCCGAAAAACTTGCCGACCGGCAAATTCCGCCAAAAAGGCGCCGTCGGCTGGTCGATATCCGGTGCAATTCCGCCTATTTGGTTAGCAAGCAGCGCCACCAGCAACGTCGACAACGACATCTGCGGCGCACCATGCACCACAACGACCAACGCTAACGCCGTCAAGGCTGCTACATCATGAGTCCGCGCTGTCAAGCAGCTATCACTTTCGTAATTTTACAGTCCGCTCACTTCTGGCATTTCGAGTTCTACCACTTCAGCAAATGACCGACGTGCTGCACCCCGTGAATACACCCACTCTGCATCCGGGTCATCGCGGTGAAAATCGACTGACACCCATGGACCTTGAGGCTCGGTGCGCAATTCGGGTGGCGGCAAGACTACAAACCCCTTTAGTCCACGGAAAGGTAATTGTAAAACATTCGCTAACCCATCAGACTCGCTATTGTCAGCAGCTGGTTCGTTTTCTAGAGACATCTTTGTTCCTCGATTTAGCTTATGGCTACTATTGTAATCCTAGGTGTCAATAATCTAAACGAAACCTTTAGCTAGCGGTCTGCTCGTTTTCGTATTTTTGAGCCTTTTTCACCGGCCGCAAATATTGCCGCAGGATTATAGCCTTCTTGTCGCCGACTACTTTCTGGAGTTCCCAATCGCGGGCTTGCATCACGCCGCGCATACTGCCGAATGTTTTTATCAGTTTTTTTCGCGTGGCTGGGCCAATGGTCGGGATATCGTCGAGCATACTGGCCGTTTGGCGCTTGACCTTCAGGACGGAGTGATAGGTGACGGCAAACCGGTGCGATTCGTCGCGGATCCGCTGCAACAACTTCACCAGATTGGTGCTGTGCGGAATATTCAGCAGTATGAAATCCTCTGATTCTATCGTAAAACCTCCCAGCGCTTGCAGCGCCTCCTTGCTCAGCTCCACATTCGAAGCGCCCAGCGAACCAGCTTGGGAGGACGGACCTCCTGATGCTGTTGTAAGCCCTTGATGTCTTTGGATTACTATCTGCTCCTCGCGTTTGGCGAGGCCAATAAACGGGATATCACTCAGCTTGGCGTTCCAGGCAGCGGCCACTTCGTCGCGGGCTCGGATAGCAGCGTCCAACTGGCCCTTGCCACCGTCTATCAATATCAAGTCTGGCTTGCCCCAGGCTTTGACATTGCGCTCGCTTAAGCGACGCGTGATCGTCTCGTGCATGTTATAGAAGTCATTGTTATGCTCCTTGTGAGTTTTGAACTTGCGATATTGCCCCTTATCACTCACGCCATTAGTAAACACCACCATACTCGCCACCACATCAGTGCCTTGCATGTGGCTGATGTCATAGCCCTCTATCCGCTGCGGGAAACTTGACAAGTTAAGTAACGTCACCAGCTCACTCAAGGCATGGTCTTTACTGATATCCATAAACTCTTTGTCGCTGAAGATAACTTGCCGGCCCAGCCCCTGGAGCGCCGACAGCTGGTTTCGCAACTTGGCAGCCTGCTCAAAGTCTTGCGCCTTGGCAGCCCGCTTCATGTCGCGCTCCACCTCGCGCGTTATGGCCGTGCGCTTGCCCTCGATAACCATCATCAGCTTGCGCAGATTGGCCCGATAATCGTCCAGGCTTGTCTTGCCCTCCTCCAGCCCCGGGTCGAGGCCGATGTGGTAGTACAAGGTTGCTCGTTTTTGCCCGACTGGCCGCTTGGTGGCAAATGGAAAAATCCGCCGGAGCAGTTTGAGGGCCTGCCGCACACTCAGTGCGCTAAAATACGGCCCAAAGTAGCGCGCACCATCGTCCAGAGGTCGCCGAGTGGTCGTGACCGTCGGGTAGTCGCTGTCATAATCAATCCGGATATAGCTGAGGGCCTTGTCGTCCCGCAGCAGGATATTGTAGCGCGGCATATAACGCTTGATCATCTCGGCTTCCAGGAACAACGCCTCGAGCTCGCTTTCTACCACCATCCAGTCCGTGTCATGGATTTCGGCCACGAGCGCCTCTGTCTTGGGGTCACGATTGCGGCTGGCCTGAAAATACTGCCTGACTCGATTGCGCAGCACGGCCGCCTTGCCTACATAAATAATCTCCCCGTCTATGTCTTTATGGAAATAGACACCGGGGTCTTTGGGCAATTCCTGCAACTTGGCCTCTAGCGCGGTGTTCACCCTACTAGTATATCGGGTCTGTTAGAATTTATGATCGTCTGACCAAAGGTAAGGGACGGCTCGAAAGCCTGGACGCAGCACCACGGATAATATCGCGGCGTAATTCTTGGATCTCTTCAGACTCAAGGCCAATGACCGTAGCTTGTTCGGTAGCCTTGTCTAAGCGCTGTCGAACGGTTAATCGCTTAGTGGTAACATAATTGCCCAGAGCTTGATCCTTAATCTCAGAAACACTTTCTGGAGTTTGTATGCGTGGAAGCACACTTACTGACGAGTCGAGTTCCGCTAGAGCATGGTTCACTACACCGGTTATAGCAGCCTCTCGATTTACTGCGCTGGCATCTTCAACAATCGAAGCGAGTTCTTTCGCAACTTGTCGGGCCTCGTCTTCTAATCCGATCCATGTTTCAACCATGCAAGTATACTACCATAAAGGTAGTGTTTTGGCAATAGCCGGTACGCTTGCTACTTCTTGGCAAATTGTTTGGCTGTGCTGGCACAGCCGGCGGTATGAAAGCGATTTTCAGCGGTTTTCAGGCAGTTTTCGCAGATTAGGACTAGCTCGTTACAGCTGGCGAGGGTGCAGTTTTCGTAGTTGCTGGTTTTAGCACCACAATGGATGCATGTGCCAATATCGACGGCTTTGTCGGTGAATTTTAGCCCCATGCGGTCGTCGAACACGTAGAGCGAGCCTTCCCACAGGCCTTCGTCCCCAAATTCTTCGCCATATTTCACAATCCCACCATCTATCTGATAGACATCTTCGAAACCGCGGTTTTTCATAAGTGAGGAGAGAACTTCGCAGCGAATGCCACCGGTACAGTAAGTGATGACTTTTTTGGACTTAATATCATCGTAGCGGCCACTATCGAGCTCGCTGACAAAGTCTTTGGTCGTAGTAGTATCAGGTACGACTGCGCCCCGGAAACGGCCCACAGCGGCCTCGTAGGCGTTCCTACCGTCGAAAAACACAACATCGTCGCCATATCTGTTAACCATCGCGTTTACCTCTGTTGGTTTCAGGTGCCGGCCACCACCCACGACCCCCGTTGCGTCGACCTTCAGTTCATCGGGGGCGCCAAAGCTGACGATTTCGTCGCGGACTTTGATACTGAGGCGCGGGAAGTGGTCGCGGCTCCCCTCGCTCCATTTGAATTTCATCGTTTTGAAGCCGGCGAACTGTTTTGTTTCCTTAGCGTAGGTTTTCAGATCGGCCAGCTCGCCGCCAACGGTACCATTGATGCCATGTTCCGAGATCAATATGCGGCCTTTTAGATTAAGCTTTTCGCATAAGCTGCGCTGCCACAGCCGAACAGCCTCCGGGTCGGCAAGAGGCGTGAATTTGTAGTACAGCAGTATCCTTTGCATCGTAGAGTAAGTATAGCGGGTTAGCGCAGTGCAAGCACAACGATGATGATTACTAATATAACGACGAGGGTAATCCAGGCACTGACAAGCGTCTGAGACCCTGGTTTGGCGTTATCTTTGTCGGATTGGTCGGCGGCAGCCTGGGCAGATTGATAATTTTCGACCTTTGGCTGACTGCCGTGGGCCAGTAAGCTCGCCAGGGCATCGCTGGAAGCTTGCGGGTTGGCGGCATCGATCTCGGCGTAGCTGGCGGCCAGCCGGTCGCGCATCTGCGGATCGCGCTCGTACTGCATTTCTTTGACCTGTTTTTCCTGGGCCAGGGCGGCTGTAATATCGCCCCCACGGAGGTATTCCTGGGATAAGCGGCGCAGGCCGGGCTCGGTAATCTGTTTGGCTTCGTATATTTGCCGGAGGTTCGTACCCTCGACAGTTATCTTCTCGGCCACGGCCAGCAGCTCACGCGGCTGCAAGCGCTGAATTTGTTCGGGTGCCACCCCGACAGCGGCAATTTCGGCCGGCGAGGCCACTTGCCGCTCGGCGCGTGGCCTCTGGGGTTGCTCGCCGCGGGCGGCCGCGGTTTCGACACCACGGCGCTCGTTAAAGCGCTCGCGGGCTTGGGCGCGGATAGTTTGCTCTTGGCGGTCGATACGCTCGTGCGTTTGTTTTATCTGGCGCTCTAGATTTTTCGTGACGGCTTTTAGCTTCTTTTCGGTCTTGATACGACCGCGGCGCCGGCCCAACATATAGCCCAAAATTCCGCCCGCCAACAGATACGCACCACCGTTGTCCTGGTAATAATTGTTTTCGACTGTGGTGCTCGGTGCTGTATTGGGGTTGAAGCTAGCAGGAGCAGTGTTGGGGCTTCCCGGGCCGTTGCCGGCAAATGGGTAACTGTTTGGGTTCGCCGGGCCGCCTGGAGCACCAGACGGTGGCGCGGGTGGGGCTGTACCACCCCGTGCGCCAGCTCCACCGGCTGCTGCCGCTGGGCTAGCCGCAGTTGTCGCTTGTGCCGTAGCTGGCTCGTCATCTGTTTCGGCCGCGCGGTTGAATTCGATAGCCTCGTCGTGGGCTAGTTCGGCTGGCGCTTCCGGCGGGACGTATTCCGGTACTTCCTCTGGGCCTGGCGCTACGTCGATAAGTTCCGAAGTGTCATCCACGGCCTCTTCTGGTGCCAGTTCACTGGCTTCGTCTTCGACACCATTGGCTGGTATATCTTCGATAATTTCTGGCACCGCTGCAGGATCTTCGGCCAGCTTTTCATAAAACTCAACACTCGCAGCGGCCGCGGCGGCTTCGGCTGGGTCCGTGTCACCCTTAGGCTCGGCAGCTAGCTCGGTGAGCTTGTCGGTAGCATAGGCCTGCGCGACTTCGGCTTGCTCTGAACGACTCAAGTTCTCGAGTCCTGCCTCTGTATTGGCCTCTTTTGCCTCCGCACGCTCAGCAACAACTGGCTCGGCAATTTCGGCCGGAGCTTCGGGTTTATCGCGCTCTGGTTTAGGGATAAGTTTCTCCCAGATATTCTGGGATTCGGCGATTTTGTGGGCCGCAGCCTCTTTATTTTTCGACTCGAAAGATTTGCCTAGAATACTACCGACTGATTCTTTGCTGACTTTTTTATCCTTGTCAGCTAACTTCGTCTTGTCGGTATTTGGGTCAATGAGTTCAGAATTATGACCTGCCATGTTAGTTCAAATGTAGCATTACCTATTTGCAATCGCAAACACCGTAGTATAAGATGAACGGTGACTATTAGCAACTGCTGGTCCTCTGTGGGCCGCAGATAACCGGAGGCGGCACCAATGTTCACAGTATGTATCCCACAAGTTGTGTCGCGCTCTGCGCTACGCTAACTCTTTCGACAAAGTTCCGCTACAAATTATCACAACAAATATTTCCCTAGCGCTGCAGGAGGCAGTCGCCCATGAATAACACCCTGAAAATTTTTGGTTTCTACTGGCGCCAAGCCTGGCAGTACCCCCGTTACGTGCTCGGGGTATTGCTGTCGATACCAGTAACAATATTGATAAACAATTACATACCACCGCTCATCCTGGCATCGATTTTGAACCGCTTGAGCCGCCACGACTATGCTCCGCACCACTTATGGCAGAGCTTCGGCTGGCTGCTAGTTGCCTACGCGTTGTTGGTGATATTTGGTGGTTTCTTTTGGCGTATCGTCGATGGCTGTAACTGGCGGCTCGAAGCCAAGGTACAACAATCGATTGCCCAAAAAGTGTTTGCCCATCTGACCGAGCAAGGTGCCGACTTCCACGCTAATCGTTTTGTCGGCTCGCTGGTTTCGCAGACAACCAAACTACTTGGCGGCTATATCCGCATCGCCGATACCACTATGTTCATGGTACTGCCCCTGTTGTGGGGAATTATTTTCGCCGTCCTAATTATGCTGCCCAAAGCACCCCTCTATTCAGTCGTCTTGCTGGTATTTTCAATTCTGTATCTGGTTTGCTCGTTCTTCGTCACCCGACCGACTCGTAAATTAGGTGCCGAGGAATCGGCTGCCGAAAGCGCTCAGACTGGCGTACTGGCAGATGCACTGACGAATGTCATGGCAATAAAGAGTTTTGCTCGGGAACGCGATGAGCGGCAACGGTTTGCTGTCGCCACGAATAATACCCAGTCAAAATTGCTGGCGCTAATGCGCGCCTCGCAGAGACAGATGGCATTTTTCGGCGTTACGACCGGCATACTGGAGGCTATCGCCCTATTAGTGGCGGTGCTGGCTGTTGTGTCGCTCGGGGCCAACATAGCTACGGCATTTTTGATATTTAGCTACACGAGTAGTATCGTCCAACAGCTCTTCGGTTTCAGTAATAACAGCTTGCGCACCTACAATCGCGCACTGGGTGACGCTCACGATATGATTGAGATTCTTGAACTTGAGCCGCAGATTCAAGACCCCGCCAAGCCGCAGAAAAGCCGCATGACCAAGGGTGATATCGCCTTTGACGACGTCACCTTCACTCACGATGGTGCCGATGATGCTCTTTTCGAAGGCCTAAGTCTGGTTATCGCCAATGGCGAGAAAGTTGGCCTAGTCGGCCATTCTGGTTCCGGTAAAACTACTTTTACCCGTTTGCTGCTGCGGTTTTCCGACCTTGATGGCGGTGAGATCACCATCCACGGCCAGAATATTGCCGCCGTCAGCCAGGCCGACCTGCACCGCGCAATTGCTTACGTCCCGCAGGAACCGTTGCTGTTCCACCGCAGTATTCGCGAAAACATCGCCTACGGTAACCCGGACGCCTCCCAGCAGCGGATCGAAAAAGTTGCCAGCCAGGCTCACGCCACCGAGTTTATCGATACCCTGCCCGACGGTTATGACACGCTGGTTGGTGAGCGCGGCGTCAAACTAAGCGGTGGACAACGCCAACGCGTCGCTATAGCCCGGGCGATGCTCAAAAACGCGCCGATACTTCTACTGGACGAGGCAACAAGTGCGCTGGACTCCGAGAGTGAAGTTTTGATACAAGATGCGCTGTGGAAACTAATGGAAGGTCGCACGGCAATAGTTATCGCCCACCGCCTCAGCACAATCCAGCACATGGACCGGATTGTTGTGTTGGACGATGGCAAGATAGTCGAGCAAGGCTCGCACCAGGAACTGCTCGCCAAAAAAGGTGCCTACGCCAAACTCTGGGCCCACCAGAGCGGTGGCTTCATGAATGACTAACTAGCGCTGGGCTCAGGTGGTGATGTGGTCTGAGCTGGGCTGGGGCGCCTCCGCTAGGCCTTCACCGGTTCGGATAATTCCCTCTATTCCTAGGACGAGACCGCCGATACCGACAACAACACCCATGGTGTCATGGCTGGAATTTGCTAAGACATCGTGCAATGACACTGCTGCCATCCCAGTTCCAATTTCGGACAGGCCAACAAAGGTCTTTTTCAATCTCACTAGTGTTTACTCTTCTTCTGATTTGGCGTCGGCGGCTTCGGCAGCCTTTTCGGCGTCGAGACCTTCGGCGGAGTCGCCAGCATCGGCATCGCCGGTAGCTTCGTCGGCAGTAGCATCACCACCAGCAGCGTCGTTAGCGGCTGCCAGAGCGCTCGGCTCAAAGACGCTCGCAATTGCATGGTTGAGGTCTGTTACTAGCTCCACATCGGCTGGGATAGTTAGGTCGGCCACAGTGAGGTGATCGCCAACTTCTATAAGTTTTTCGGCATCGTAGTACAGTACATCTGGAAGTTTGGAGGCGATAGCGCGAACCTGAACGGTTTCTAGCTGAGCTAAGACGATAAGGCCGTTACGTTCAGCCGGGCTTGATTCGTTATCTTCGGCATATTGGGCGTGAATTGGGATTTCGGCTTCGACCTTCTGGTTCTTGTCGACAGCGTTGAACACGAGGTGTGTCAGCTGATTTTTGCGCGGTTCGAAGACGGCGTCTTTGATAAGCACGACATAGCTATGATCTGGAGTTTTTAGCTCAATCGGGTGGTGCTTGCCGGCCGCTTGGTAGGCACGAAGTAAGTCTAGATAAACACCCTGTACCATGATGGAATCTTTGCCGTGGTCGTGGATAACCGCTGGGATAATGCCGTCCTTGCGCAGGTGCTTGACCGCCTTGCCACTGACATCGCGGCTAGCAACTTCTAGGGTAATAGTATCTTGTGACATGTCGTGTAGAACCTCGCTTGTTAGTGTCTTCTCAAATATGCGTCCAGCTATTATACCACGTTTTAACACCTTACAGGTATGTTACACTGAAGCTCATGTTTGACGTTACGAATATCCTCCAGACCGGTGGCATCGTCATATTATTCTTGATCATTTTTGCTGAGTCCGGCATGATGGTTGGTTTCTTCTTCCCTGGCGACACGCTGTTATTTAGCGCCGGTATACTCGCGGCAGCTGGCAAACTGTCACTGCCAGAAGTTCTGGTTGTTATCGCCGCAGCGGCGGTACTGGGCGACAATGTCGGTTACCTCATCGGCAAGCACCTAGGGCCGAAACTGTTCAAAAAAGATAGCCTGGTGTTCCGGCACGACTACATCATGCGGGCCGAGACGTTCTATGAAAAACACGGTAGCAAAACGATGTTGGTGGCACATTTCGTACCTATTGTGCGCACATTTGCGCCAGTAACAGCCGGTGCGGGCAAGATGAACCACAAACAATATATCCTATTCGATGCAATCGGCTGCATAGCCTGGACGATTACAATTACCCTGCTTGGGTACTTCGTCGGCAGTCGCGTGCCGGGTATCGAAAAATACATCGACCCAGTGCTAGTACTGGTCATATTAGCGGTGTTGGCGCCGACACTGTATCACGTGTTCAAAGACCCGAAGTTTCGGGCTTCGATTTCGGCTCGTTTTCGACGCACTAAGTAGCTAGAGCATCTTGGAAAGGAACTGGCCAGTATAGCTGGCTTTTACCTTGGCAACTTGCTCGGGGGTGCCTTCGGCAATAACCTGACCGCCAGCGTCGCCGCCTTCTGGGCCCATGTCGATAATATGATCAGCGTTTTTGATAACGTCGAGATTATGCTCGATAACTACCATGCTGTTGCCGGCGTCGACCAGGGCATGCAGCATCAGCAGCAATTTATCGACATCTGCCATATGCAGGCCAGTTGTCGGCTCATCCAGAATATACAAAGTCCGGCCAGTCGGGCGACGGCTGAGCTCGGTGCTGAGTTTGATACGCTGGGCTTCACCCCCACTCAGAGTGGTAGCCGACTGCCCGAGCGATATGTAGCCCAAGCCCACATCGACCAAGGTTTGCAGTTTGCGGGCGATGCCGGGGATGTTTTCGAAAAACTCCAGCCCTTGTTCGCAGGTCATGTCGAGAATATCGCTGATGGTTTTGCCCTTGTAATGGATTTCTAAGGCTTCGCGGTTGTAGCGTTTGCCGTGACAGACCTCGCAGGGCACGTAGACGTCTGGCAGGAAATGCATTTCTATCTTGATAATACCGTCGCCGGCACAGTTTTCGCAGCGGCCGCCTTTGACATTGAAGCTAAAGCGGCCAGCACTGTAACCACGCAGTTTGGCTTCTGGCATCTGGGCAAATAGCTCGCGTATCGGCGTAAATAGTCCGGTGTAAGTGGCTGGGTTGGAGCGCGGCGTCCGGCCAATTGGTGACTGGTCGATGATAATCGCCTTATCCAGTTGTTTGATACCCTCGATATCGTCATGGCGGCCAGCAACCGTGCTAGCGCGGTGCAGGCGGGCGAGTAGTTCCTTGGCCAGGATGTCGTTTATCAGACTCGACTTGCCAGAGCCACTGACGCCGCTGACGACCACTAACTGGCCGAGCGGGATATCGACATCGATGCCCCGCAGGTTGTTCTCGCGGGCGCCTTTGATAGTGAGTTTATTGCCATTACCCTTGCGCCGTTTTTTCGGTGTAGCGATCTGTCGTTTGCCCGATAAATAGTCGGCTGTGACACTGCCCTTGGTCTTTTCGACAGCCGCTGGCGTACCAGCAGCAACAACCTCGCCGCCGTGAATACCAGCCCCAGGGCCGATATCGAGCAGGTAGTCGGCGGTGCGGATGGTTTCTTCGTCGTGCTCCACTACCAGCACTGTGTTGCCGAGGTCACGCAGGTGCTTCAGTGTTTTGATAAGCCGGGCATTGTCGCGCTGGTGCAGGCCAATACTTGGCTCATCCAGCACATACAACACGCCCTGCAGGCCGGAGCCGATTTGGGTTGCCAGACGGATACGCTGGGCCTCGCCGCCGCTCAGCGTGGTCGCCGAGCGCAGCAGCGTCAAGTAGTTGAGACCGACGTCCTGGAGGAATTTCAGACGTGCGCAGATTTCTTTGAGGATCTGGCTGGCGATCTTGGTGTCTTTGGGATTCAACTTCAGCCCGCTGAACCACGTGACCGCGTCGTCGATAGACAGCGTGCAGACGTCCATGATTGATTCTTTGCCAACAGTTATGGCCAGTACTTCTGGTTTCAGGCGCATGCCTTTGCAGCGGTAGCAATCCTTCTCTATCATGAACTTTTCGATATCCCGGCGCATAAACTCGCTATCGGTTTCCTTGTGTCGGCGCTCTAGGTTTGGCACGACACCCTCGTAGGTCGTGTCGAACGTGCGGCCCCCACCCAGGCTGACTCGGTATTTTTCGTTACCGGTGCCGTACATAACTTTTTCGAGTTGGTCGGGTTTGAGATCGGCTGTCGGCACGTGCAAGCTGAAGCCATAGGCATCGGCCACGGCCTGCAACTTTTTCATATACCAGGCGTCGACATTAAACCGGTTGAACGGCCGGATAGCGCCCTCGGCAATCGTCAGGCGGCCGTTGGGCATCACCAGCTCCGGGTCGACTTCTAGGCGCGAACCAAGGCCCGTACAGACTGGGCAGGCGCCATGGGGGCTGTTGAAGCTAAACGTGCGGGGCTCAAGCTCGGGGATAGAGACATCTGGGTGGTTTGGGCAGGCATACATCAGGCTGTAGGTGACAGTCGGGTCGTCGGCTACGCTATCGGCATCCAGCACGACAACTTTGCCTTCGGCCACGTCCAGACCCTGCTCTACGGACTGCACCAAGCGGCCCCGGCTTTCCTCGTTGTTCACCAAACGGTCCACGACCACTTCTATGCTGTGCTTGTAGTTTTTATCGAGTGTCGGGAATTCATCCAACGCATAGACCACACTGTCGACCCGGACGCGGGCGAAGCCGGCCCGGCTGTATTGCTCGGGAACATGTTCGAAGGCACCCTTTTTATCTATCACCACTGGGGCCAGTATCATGAGCCGCGCGCCGGGGGTACTGGCAATAATTTGGTCGATAATGCCATTAGTGGTCTGCCGCACGACCGGCTCGCCATCTATCGGACAGTGCGGTATGCCGATACGGGCAAACAGCAGGCGCAAATAATCGTAAATTTCCGTGACTGTCGCCACTGTCGAACGTGGGTTGCGGCTGGTGGACTTCTGGTCGATAGAAATCGCCGGCGACAGGCCGTCTATCTGGTCGACATCTGGTTTTTCCATCAGCCCTAGAAACTGGCGGGCGTAGCTACTCAACGATTCCACATACCGGCGCTGGCCCTCGGCATATATAGTATCGAATGCCAGTGAAGATTTGCCAGAGCCACTCAGGCCAGTCACAACGACTAGTTTGTTCCGCGGTAGCTCAACACTGATATCTTTCAGGTTGTGTTCGCGCGCACCCTGGACGACGATATTATCACTCATATAACTGAGAGATTATACGCTGAAAACAAGTTATTTTCTAGTCAATACCACTGCGTACATCCACAAATCTGTTGTATTCGGTTAGAGGATAACAGCGGAAAGCCACGTTATCATTTAAAAACCTGCTGAGGTGTCGCCCATATCGTAAGAGGTGTTAGATATGTATACAGTTTCAATAGGCCTAGGCTTAAACGCCCTGGATAGCACTAGCTGACTACCACTGATAGAGATTAACGATGTCTTCCAGTATTGCCTACTGACGAGCGCAAAACAATCACGGACAGTAGTAGGCATCGTAGCGTATGCCACCAACTGGATAGCTATAGCCGGATAGTACAGCAGCCTTGTAATGGGCGATAAATTTTATGTAGTGGTACGTGCATGTAATAGTATTGCTGCCGTTTGTAAATATACCGTCACACCTCAAATCTGGGCTAACGTGGCTGTTGTAGGTAGTGCAGCTGACTCTTTGATAGGATGCCGTGGCGTTAGTACTTGTTTGGGGCTGGCAGGCAGCAACGTGGTCTGGGTTGGCGCAGTAAACACCCGACTGACAAGCAGCAGCATGATCAGGGTTCGAACAATATGAAGCTGTTCCAGTTGGGGTGGCAGCGCTGTTTGCGTCAGGTGACGCCGCTTTATTGACGTAGCACTTGTCGAAGCCTGTAGCACTGGGGTTTACCCAGTGATATGGATAGCTCGGGATGCAACTACCACATGTGCCGTTACCAGCGAATTTCCGATGTAGATTACTACAGAATGCAGCATCAACCCCACTGCTTGAGGGTACAGTCCCGGCCGGAGCCGTCCCATTGGTGCTACCACTCGTTTGCACCGGGCGGTCTTGGACGCAGGCGTGGCCGTTCCAGTGTTTGTGCGGCAGCGCGTTACAGAGGCCGGCGCGACTCATAGTGGTGAGCTTTACGAACGGTACACCAGTAACCCGGGCAGCGTTTTTCAGATTGTCGACGGTGCCGGGTTTGAGACATTCATCGAACTGCGCGGTGCGGAAAACGTAGGTCGTATAGCCGCCAACACACTGCGGGGCATCGATATGCCTGGTGCCGGGTTTGTTGTCCTGGTTCGGCCGAGTAGCACAGCCATTGACAACTGTTAGCCATTTGCGATGCAAATTTTGACATTGTTGCGGGGATAGACCCGCCACGTAGCCATCACAATAGACGGAGCCGTTGCGCTTATGTAGGTTCAGTTTTTGTGTGAAACAAGTTTCCGTACTGCAACCGGCTTTGTTTTTGTGGCCATCGGGAACCCATTCGCGACCTAGCAAGTCACAGGTATCTTTCGATACATTCTCTACGCCGATAACGCCACTGCCTGTCGGTGCGTGCGGTACACTTGGGTCATTTGTGGTGCCACCTCCAGTGGTCGGTCCTGGATCTGTGGGGCAGCCAGGGAGAACGACGTCACCGACCGTAACACTGTTACATGGGGTGCCATCGCCAGGATTAGTGGATGTTCCGAACGTAGTGGACAGGGCTGGGCTGCCAAGTATATTGTTAGTTTCATTCTGCTGCGCGACGGCTGCCGAAGTCTCACAGACATCTAGACCCGTCGTGCGCTCGGCAGATTTGAAGTTGGCGTTGTAGTAAGGATAGCCTGCAGCACAGAGCAATGGTTGATTGCTGTCTTTCTGGCTCGCCAGGCGCAAGCAGCCATTGTCGCGCCATACGCGATGGAGGTTCACTGTACAGTGTGCTTGGGTGACATTATATGCGACGTTGTTCGAACAAATTTTGTTATCTGGAGCCGCCGCCGCCTGGGGGGTACCGGAGCCAGCTACGCATGCAGTAGTACATGTCTTATTCAGTGGGTCGTAGAAGCGCCCTAGTAGTTGCGTACAAGTAGTTGCGTCTATGCCTGTTTGTGAACCGGGTGTTGGAGTAGGCGTCGGTGTAGGAATGGGGGTAGGAATTGGGGTTGGGGTGGGCGTAGGCGGCGGCACGGTACTCGCCACGAGCGCCGTTACGCATTTGTCGGGACTACCAGCAATAACCTTGTAATTCGGGTAGCTGTCTTGGCACTGCCGCGCATTGTTCAAGCTGAGCTGGTCTATGCGCCGGGCACATCCTACATCCTGTACGTATTTGCGGTGCAGGGTACTCAGGCATTCATTGGAACCGATGTTAGGGGAGATCGCACCCTCGCAGTAACCTGGCGACGTACCGTTTGGATTGAACGTAGTATTTGAAGAGTTACACGTTTTGGTACAGCTAGACGCTCCAGCGTCCCAGCTGCGACCAGTGAGTGTGCAGCCTTCTTGGGTGCTGGTCGTGAAGGTAAGAGCATCGGCATGCGAGGCAACGACTTCATACGCACCAATTATCCCGAAACCGACTGCAAAGAGAAGTCCCACTAACATGGCATGGTGCGTAAAGCCA
>JBBQTW010000014.1:0-18277 GCA_038234505.1 Saccharimonadales bacterium (SeqCode)
AATCAGTTACTCAGTTCGTTTGAGCGCTGACTCTAGACTTGTAGCAATCTTTGCCAAGTCGACTATATCGCCGTCGTAGGCTAGATAGTTTGCTCGCCATTCTGGGTCGAATTTGTTTTTGAACTGCTCCAATCCTAGGGACGAAAATCGCCCACTCGCCAGCCGACGAACACTCAGTAGCATGCTAGAGTCTACACCAGCAAACGGCACGAAACCTAAGTCAAACGTTTTAGCCGTCCCCTCGTTCTGCAACTGGCCGATAACCTGCAGCAACAGATACGGCATAGTGCCGTTGTGCCCCGGCCGATACCGAATCAAGTCCACCGTTCGCTGCGTTTGTGCCCCGAAGACAGGTAGCTCATTCGCAAACGCCACCAGTTGACCGTCGGCTTGGCGCAACAGATGCAATCGGCAGTCATTCATGTATGCTTCGTCAAAATAGCCAAGGGCGAAGCCTTGTTCGCGGTGCTCACCATCGGCCAGCCAGGCGTCTGATACGTGGCCCAATTCAGCCAGTCTGGCGCTGCTGTGTGGCGGCACCTCCAGCTGGTAACATAGCCCGGCCTTAATCCCCCGGTTCCGCTGCCAGCGCCACCATTTATCGTGACTGGTATCTGCCATAAATTGCTCGATATGTATAACGGCGTTGGAGCCTATTTTTAGGAATTTTAATTGCGGCGCGTAGAGCGACTTCGAAGCCTCGCTAACGGCTAAAAAACATACCGCCCAACCATGCGCTCGGCAGTATTTCAAAAACCGTTCAAGTAGTTCTGAGCGAGCCGAATTGCTAGCCACTGGGTCTGGCAACGCGAAAGCGATGCCACCTACAACCTTATACGCCACAAAACCATCACCGTGAAAGTAATACGACTTATCGCTGGGCCAGAGTTTAAAATAGTCCTCAGTAGTATCACTAAACAGCTCTAAAAGGCGCCGGGCCTTGCTGGTGTCAGAATCGCTCGGCAGTAGAGTCAACTTTGCTGGTCGGAACAAACTCCAGGCAGTTATGGCGATAAGCGCCACAATCAACGTTTCGCCAACCACTTGGCTACGATGGTTTATCCGCTGCTGCAGCCGCCATCTGTCCTGTGTCGCTAGGTGTACTGACCCCTGGTACGAATCAATCAAGCCATCCTGAAATTTGGAGCCGTGGCTCGCGGCGCTCGATAGTAGCAAGCTACACAAAACCGCCAGCATCGCCCCGCCAACCACAACACTGACGTCCTTTAAGCGGCTACTGATTGCCAATGGTACGGTGTTACGATCAAACGCACCACGGCTATACAGCAGCAACACGAATGATAGTAGGTTAATACTCAGCAGAATTGGGGCCGGTGTTAGGACACTGTATTTGATAACCTGCGAGCCAAACAGCAACAGCAGTAATACGGCAGCCCGTCGCTGGCCGAGATATACATGTCGCGCCAGATAGAGCATCAAAACACCAGCAATAATACCGTGCTGCCCCACGACTGCAGAGCTGTGCGACAGACTAACATCGAACAGCGGCGCCAACAGCCGGTGATGTGTCAGGGTAATAATCAGCGCAAAGCTGCCATTTAGGAGCGCCCAAATGCCAAATAGGCGTCGTACGAGCTCGGCATGTGCACTGCGTGTCAGCGGCGCAAAACTGCCGACGAGCCAGGCCAGCCAACTTATTACCAACACTTCATAGGCATACTGGACGACAATAATTGCCTGTTTGTCGAGCAGGACACTCAGAACCACCAAACCAAGTACGATTTGTGCCACAACTGCCAGCAGAGTCACCCGGCGCCGGTAGCGTCGTGCGTGGTATAGGCCAATCCCGACCAGCAACAATGCCAGCAAGACAGTTTCGGTATCATGGACACTACTGCTAATTATCGACCAGCCATGGCAAGCTCTTGCTTGAGCGAGGCAGACGTTATCGAACGCACCGTCGAGCGCGGACAAGCCTCCAGCAGCGACTAGCAACCACGACGTCCGGCGATCTCGTCGTGCGAAGCCGAACAGCCACGGCGAGGACATCAGTAATAGCCCCGATATGATGTCACCAGCCCGAAATATCCAGCTGAAGCGCAATGCACCACTTTCGTAGGCGCTAATTAACTGGAGCGCGCCGTAGTGTCCGTGATAGTAGGCTGGAGCAAATAGCCAACTCAGGCCCGACAACAGGAACAGCGGCAGCCAAAATCGGCGCAAACCAGCAAGGAGTGAATTCATTCCCTACTAGTATAACTTTTCGGGGTCGCTTATTCGAGTTCGCGAATCTTGTCGTGGTTCAGGCCATAGTAGTGAGCGACTTCGTGCCATAGGGTGTGTTTTATTTGTTCTTTTAGACTTGTCTCGTCATGGCTGCTGGCTAGGATTGGCAGTTTGAACAGCGTAATTCTGTCTGGCAAGGTTGTGGTCTGGCCCTGCCGCTGGGGCAACGGAATGCCTTCGTACAGGCCGTAGAGCGATTGGTACGGCAGCAGCTGCAGTTTTTCGCGCTGCTCCGGCGTCGGCACGCCTTCGAACAATATAGCGACATTTTTGAGGTGATCGAGCGAGCGCTTGGGCAGCTCGCCGAGCGCTTCGTCTATCAGCTGCTGAAATCGTTCGTCGGTTAGTTCTTGCATCTCTTCAATACTATACTAAATATAGTAATAAACAACCCTTCTGCCTATTTCTCGAGTTTCAGTCGAGCTACGAGCCAGTCAGGCGGCAGGATGCTCAAGAACCAACCAGCCCGGGGGCCATGGTTTTGGCCTATTAGGAGGCTATATAGCGCGGCAAACATCGCCTTGGGCTCTAGGCCACTGGCTTCCCTGCACTCGTAAGCGGCATTGTGGAACCAGCTGCCATCAGTATCGTCCGGAGCGGCAGATATTTTGCCTGCTAACAAATTAAAAAAGTGTATTTGCGGCTCGCTAAATAAACTAGCGTCGACTTGTTCGCGCAGCGCAAACTTCACGTCGTCCGGCGCCCAACTATCTAGCCAGCTATCGATAAACTGCAGCTCGCGCTTGATGATATCGGCTTGATCGGCGACTGTCTGGGCGTGTTCGGTCCGAGCAATAATATCGAGGGTTTTGTCGGCATCGCGCAGCGCTGCCTGGTAGCTTGCCACCAGATGACTAAACGGCACATTGCTGACGGTTGGCTGTTTGACCTTGTACAAACAGAGGTCCAGCAGTTGCTGATCCGCGGCGGTCTTGTCTGGCTTGGCTGACAACTCGGCAAATTCATCGAACAGTCGTAACAAGGTGTCGCCTTGGTCGAAAAACAGTTGCTTGTCCGGAGCGTAACGCAGCAGGAAGAACCAGACGATTTCCGGTGGCAAGATGTTCAGCAGGTCGGCAGCCGTAATAACATCACCGGCACTCTTGCTCATCTTTTTCGTCTCGCCGCTCTTCATGATGAAGTTATACGGCAGCGGGTACGGCGCCTGGGCTTTGAACACTTGTTCGACGATGACTTTGCCGGTGTCATAGCTGCCGCCTTTGGTGGCGTGGTCGCGGCCAAATGGTTCGGCGTGGACATGCATTAGCGACCAGCGGGCCGGCCAGTCAATCCGCCAACTCAGCTTGACGCTGCCATTTGAGTAGTCAGCCGAATGCTCGGCTCCATCTTTGTCGATATAAACGATCGTTTTGGCAGACTGATCTATCGATACGAATTGACGATTTTTGAGCAAACCATCTTCTACGACTTGGACTGGCGACCACTGGTCTTCTAGCTTGCGGCCAGAGACATCCTCGAGAATGTGGCGGATATCGGCGGTGTGATCCAGGGCTGTTTCGATAGCCGACACGAAGTAGCCCGCCCGGTATTTTTCGTGAGCGCGGACAACTTCCATTTTTAGCTGCATCTTACCAGCGGCGCTCAGCAGATCGGCCAGGAAATAGTCAGCATATGAGCCCTCGCCGCCATCGGGCGCAGGCACATCGCAGAGTGGACGGCCTAGGTATTGGCTAAAATCTTCCGGGATATTAACGGGCACTTTGCGAAACGGGTCGAGGTCGTCCACCAGGTGTAGGTGCCGACTCTGGTGGCCGCGGCGTTCCAGTTCCACAGCGATAACTTCGGCCGTCAGTACTTCGCGCAGCGTGCCCAAGTGGTAAGTGCCCGATGGCGATACTCCCGACGACACGATGATCTCGCCGTCTGGGTGACGGGCGATGAGTTCATCGACGACAGTATTGAGCCACTGCATAATATAGGCTCATTATATCTGTTAGACAGCGTTTCGTACAGTAGTTGGCTGGCGAGCTAGGATGGGTTCTGATGATCGGCCAACAGGGTTCTCACGATTATGCCGGCGCCGACAAGCCCGACAAGCCCGCCGATGTACGGCAGCAGTGCCATCGAGCTGCTCAACACCATGCCGAGCCCGATAGCCACTAGTATAATTCCAATAACGAGTCTTTTTACGATAGACATGGAGCCCTCCCTTGTATTTACGCGCTAGCCGATACGGACAATTTTGTAGGTAGTAGTGTCGGCTGGCGTCTGTATTTCAACATCGTCGCCAACGGCCTTGCCCAAGAGGGCCTTGCCAATTGGTGATTCGTCGGAAATTTTGCCATTGAGCGGATCGGCTTCGACAGTGCCAACAACTTGGAACTGCTTTGCCTTGCCGGCGCCCTTGAGCTCCACAGTCGAGCCCAGCTGGATTTTGCTGTCGTTGCGCGGCGCTTTTATAACTTCGACATTCAACAGAATATGGTCGATCTCGGAAACGCGAGCTTCGCTCTTGTCCTGCTCGGCCCGGGCCGACTGGTATTCGGCATTTTCGGACAAATCACCCAGCTCGCGAGCGGTTTTGATGGATTCGGCAATTTCAGCCCGTTTACCCACCAAAATAGCGCGTTCACGCTCTAGCTCAGCAATACCGTCTTTGGTTAGTCTAAATAATTTTTTCATTTCCCTCTCCTTACTGTCCAGATTGGCGATTTCGATGTGAAAATAGTGGAATTTACGTTGTTAGTATATCTAATTTTGTGTCTTTGGATAAACCATCCGCAGGATAGGTGCAGCTGGTTTTCAGGCTTCCACCCCAAGTAAATGGTCAAGTTGTGTTTGGTTTAAGTGCTCCGCTTCTGCGGCAGTCCGGTGTTTTACTTCGTATGAGTTGGACGTGACGGTCTTGTTGCTGATAACTATGCGGTAAGGTATGCCCATCAGGTCGGCGTCTGCAAACTTTTCACCTGGTCGCACCTCATCTCGGTCATCATATAGTACTCCTACGCCTGATTTTGTCAATCGGTCATATAACTCATCGGCCGACTTCACAACTTCGGTGTCTGTGCCGAGCCGGGCTAGGTAAACGCGGGCTGGTGCGACTGCCTCGGGCCAGACCAATCCCCGCTCGTCCGACAGTTTTTCGGCTATAACGCCCATAACACGCGTCACGCCGATGCCGTAGCTGCCCATATGGATTTGGCTCATCGTACCATCCTCTGCAGTGAACTTCAGGCCCATCTCTTCGGTTTTTGATGCACCGAAGTTAAATATATTGCCGACTTCGGCAGTTTTAACCTGCTCGAGCTCGTCGCGCTGGATACCTAACTCTTTAATTGCATCATCGATGACTTCTTCGTTGATAGCAATATTCTTCTCGCGGTGCAGGTATATAACATCTTCACCGGCATCGCAGATAGTCTGGAATTCGTGACTGAATTTAGTGAACGCCCCACCACTCGCGAACGTCACATAGGTGTCAGCACCGATGCCCAGGCGGTCATAGACGCGCTTGTAGGCTTCGATAGTTTTGTCGTAATAAGCCGCCAGGTCTTCGGCACTTGCGTGGAATGAATACATATCCTTCATGACGAACTCACGGCCGCGCATGATGCCAGATTTGGCGCGTAGCTCATTACGCAATTTCGTTTGGAACTGGTAAAGGCTAAGCGGTAAATCCTTGTAGCTGTGGACGAACGGCCGCAGCATTTCGACAATAGGCTCCTCATGACTCCAAGCCAGGCCAAGCTCCGTGTCGTCTTGTAATTTGGTTTTGAACCAAATATCCACGACCTCTGGGCTCCAGCGGCCAGTTTTTTCCCACGTTTCGCGGCGCTGCAGCGAGGTCATAATCAGCTCGTTGCTATCAACGCTCGCCATTTCCTCGCGGACAATCTGCTTGATATTCTCAACCACCTTGAGCCCCAGCGGCAGGTAGGCGTAGACGCCGGCCATCTCCTTGTGCACGAAACCAGCCTGAATGAGCAGCATGGCATTTTTCGAAGTTTCGTCGGCTGGCGCTGTTTTGCTCGTTTTGGTGAATAACTGTGAAAGTCTCATAGGGTGTTCCCTGTTTACTTGGATAATAAAATTAGTCAGCAATATAGAACGGCCGCGGGGCCGGCGTAATTGGCATCGTAAACAGATATACCCTATTCATGCCGCTTATTGTACCTCAGGAGCTGTGTAAGATGAAGAGCGCCGCGAATGCCACACCATTCTTTAGCCCATGCAATAGCATGCCGGCCCACAGGCTGCCGGTCCGCTCGCGCAGCCACACCAGGAACAGCGACAGTACAAATGTGTCGAGTGCAGCAATCCATAACAGCGGCGCCCCGCTACCAAATTCCAGGTGCGCACTGGCAAAAATAGTACTAGTGACCAATGCCGCGCCCAGCTTCGGCATGCTTTTGCGCAGGCTGCCGTACAGATAGCCTCGCATCAGCGTCTCCTCGACCAGTGGTGGCAAAATAACTAGGCTGATAAATGTCAGTGCCAGCTGGGCCACACCGTGTGGATTATTAAAACCGAGCTGCTGTGCCTGGGTAGTGTTAAGTTCTGGGATAAGCGCGGCACCCGCCGTCGCGATAATGATATAAGTGATGTAATACAGGGGTGCGATCATCAATCCCCAGCCCAAATCCCGCCAGGTAGGCCGCCGAAAACCTATCGCCGACCAACCACGGCCGCGAAGCTTCAGGAACCAGTACAGTGCGCCAATTACCAGTGTTTCAGCAATCAGGACATAGAAAAATTGGGCGGTGATGGCGGTATTAAGCCAATTGCTGGCTTGCGCGCTCGACCAGTGCCGCAGCGCAGGATACACCGACAACGCAGTCGCGGCAATGATTTGCGACAAAAAATAAACTGCCACTACGAAAAGCACTGCCAGCCATGGACTCCAGTTTATAGTCGCTGCTGAGCCTGATTCTACGGGTGCTGTCTGATTATCAGAAGAAGCGTTTGACATCTACAAATGTTATCAGCACCATCAGTCCTATCAAAACCATAAAACCTGTCGCATTGATAATTTCCTCGGTGCGGGCCTTCAGCGGCTTACCCAATCCGCGCGTCAGCAGCGTCAACCACAACCGGCCACCATCGAGCGCGGGTATCGGCAATATGTTCATGAGTGCCAGAGTGAGTGATATGACAGCGATAATGAACAAAATGAATTGATACCCCAGCAGGCTGCCGTCTTGCAATATTACGTAGACGCCGACCGGCCCGGACACTTGGCTGCTGGCGCTCGTCTGGCCGTTTTGGCGGGCGTGAGTATTGCCCGTGACTGCCCCGGCGATAATACTACCTAGCCCGGCAAAAGCGTGGCCCAAGCCTTGGAATGTCAGTGCCGTAAACTGGGCCGTTAGACCAATAGCGACAATTGGCGCAGACCAAGTAGATCGTTGCAGCGTGTAGGTAGACGGTGCAACACCTAGGTAGCCCTTCGGGTTGCTCGTTTTCTGACTTTCGGCGACAACTTTTTGGCCGCGTAGCGTCAAGGCTGCGCCATACAGCTTGCCGGAGCGCATTACCTGGAATGTCACCTTCTGGCCAGCGTGTGACTTCGTAAATTGCTTTAGATCGTTTTCGGTTTTGATATTACGAATTGGTGTCGCCACGAAGTTGGTAGCACACCGCAGTCCGTTTTTTGATAACTGGTGATCATAGTCACAGCTCGTATCGCCCACCACGGCTCCGACTATCTGGTCGCTCGCCTTCAGCCCAACAGCTGATGCCGGCGAGTGTGGCTCGACATAGCTGACAAGCAGTTCATTGCGGACAACATGCGTGTCGGATTTGACAGTGTACTGGTTCGGCACCAGCGCCGGTATACCGACAGCTGCCAAAACACCCAGCAGCACGACTGCCACCACGAGGTTCATAACAACTCCAGCCGCCATAATCTTGGTCTTGGCCCAAGTACTGGCCGCACCGAAGCTGCCCTTGGCGGTGTCGCTATCGTGCTCGCCCTTCAGCCGCACAAAGCCGCCGAGTGGCAGCAGGTTAATCGTGAAAAGCCAGCCGCCCTTCGTTTTGTGCTTAAACAGTCGCGGTGGGAAAAATATACCGAACTCCTCGACTGTCACGCCGTTGCGGCGGGCCACGATAAAATGCCCGAACTCATGAACAACCACCAGGCCGATAAACAGCACAATCCCCAAAATCAACAAAAAAACTGACATCCGTACTAGTGTATCAATAAACGTGAGGATTTTGCTGAAACATGCCTGAGACTATTTACCGAAGCGGCGGGCGCGCTGGGCGTAATCATCTAGAATTTGGGCAAATTCGGCCTCGCTAAAGTCCGGCCAGAGGGTATCGGTAAACGCTAGCTCGGCATAGGCCGCCCGCCACAGCATAAAGTTGCTAAGCCGCTGTTCACCGCCGGTGCGGATAAGCAAATCTATCTGTGGCAAATCAGAACTGTACAGATGCTCCGAAAAAACTTCCGGGGTAATATCTGCGGCCTGGATGTTGCTGGCAAGCAGTGACTTGGTGGCATCGACAATCTCTTGCTGGCCGCCGTAGTTGAAACACACCGCTAATGTTGCTTTGTCATTACCAGCCGTCTTGGCTTCGGCCGCTTCTATAGCATGCCGAACCTTGGCGTCGAGGTTGTCGCGTACTCCCAAGAAGATAATACGTACGCCGTCCGCCACGAACTCATCGGTGTATCGCGCCAGCGCTGCGGCCACCTGGCGCATCAGATAGCCGACTTCATCCTCGGCCCGCTGCCAGTTTTCGGTTGAAAACGCATAGACACTCAGATACTGCACACCATGTTCAAAGGCGTAACGTGTCAGCCGGTGCAATGCCTGCTGCCCAGCCATGTGTCCCTTGAGTGTTGGTGCGTTATGGGCTTTCGCCCAGCGACGATTACCGTCCATGATAATGCCGACGTGCGCAGGAATAGCATGATTGCGGCCGACCATAGCTAGTGTTCCCTCGTGACAGCATAGGCAACCAGTGCGCCGAGCTCATCGCGGAATACGTCTGTACCTAACGATTGAGCTTCCAGTGAACCAGTGGCCTGCCGAGCGAAGTCATGGGCTAAAGCCTCACAGTGCTCACGCGCGCCAGAGGACGTCATAATTGCCTGCACCACCTGCAAATCGGCTAGGTTGGCATCAGCCTTGCCCAGCAATTGCTTCATGGTTGCAGCGTCTGCGGCCGGCGCATGTTGCAGCGCGTAATGCACGAGCATAGTGTATTTACCTTCGCGAATATCATCGAGGCTGGGCTTGCCAAGTTTATTGGTGTCGCCGTATATACCGAGGTAATCATCGTGTAGCTGGAAGGCAATGCCGGCTGGCACACCATAATCTTCGCAGGCCCGCATCGTCATTTCGCCACTCTTGCCAGCTAATGTGAACCCCAGCTGCAGCGGATTCACAAATGTATAATAACTACTCTTCAGCCGATATTTACTGATAATATCGGCCTCACTAACCTCTCGCCCCAGCTGTTGATTCAAATCATCCAGTTGCCCAAAACCAGTCGCTGCAATATTCGTGTGCAGTACTTGGAAAGCAGCTACCAGCCACTCGGCCGGCACAGCAATGCGTGAGAGCAATAAATTGGCTAAGTGCTGAGCCAAAACGCCAATATTCACCGCCAGCATATTCGATTCATGCTCGCCCCCGAAGGCGGCCGACGGCTCCCGGTACACTTCGTGCATGGTTGGTAACCCACGACGCAAGGTCGATTTGTCCATGACGTCGTCGACAATAAGCAGATAATTTTGCATCAGCTCTAGCACAACGCCAATTTGAATTGCTTGCAGGGCGTGGTCGGTACCGGCGGCGGTGTCGTAGGCTAGTGCCGCCAGTGAGCCACGGATACGCTTGCCTGGTCGGGTTGAATACTCACTCAGGTGCTGCAGGGCTTGCTGCGAGTGCTCCGACAGCTCCACGCCGAACAACGTCGGTGCGGCCGCCATGAACTTGGCCATTTCGGCGTCAATGTCGTCTGTATAGGCGCGGAGTGTATCGAGTGGGTCGGCCACGGGCTACGGCCTTAGAGACTCATTATTTCTTGTTCTTTGGTTTTGGCAGCGGCTTCCACCTGCGCTTTGGTGCTGTTCATGGCTTCGTCGACCTGCTTTTTCAGCCGGTCGGCTTCGTCTTCGCCGATTTGTTTGTCTTTTTTGGCGGCGTCGATAGCATCCATGGCATCATGGCGAGCCCCCCGTAAACTGACCATGCAGTCTTCTTGCTTAGTACCAACTTGCTTGCTGATTTCGCGGCGACGGTCTTCGGTCAGTGGCGGTACAGATATGCGTACGACATGACCATCGTCCGATGGGTTGAGGCCAAGCGCTGGGTTGCTACGAATAGCCGTGGCTATGGCTTGTAAATTCGTCGGGTCAAACGGCGTAATCTGCAGCAGTTGCGCTTCGGGAGCAGTCACGTTGGCAACCTGGACGAGTGGCATCGGCGTGCCATATGCCTCCACCATCACGCCATCGAGCATGGCCGCACTGGCGCGACCGGTTCGCAGCGCCTTTAGTTGTTCGTTAAACCGCTCCAGCCCAGCAGTAAACTTCTTCTTGGCATCATCAAGCGCTTGATTCGGATTCATCACAGGCCTCCAATTACTACTTTTATTCTAACAGCTGTTGCGCGAGTGAGTCTTGTATATCTTCAGAAAACTCTGCGATGTTACAGACTGCTACACCGTGCAGTACCAGTGATGCACCGCCGGCCAGGACAGTGCCAACCCATGTCGTGCTCTCGCCGGGCCGGGTATCAACCCCAAAAGATTTCACCCGTTCCAACGACTCAACTTCTTCGTGCCAGTCCGCCGGACCCACGTAGAGCACATGTGGGTATTTTTCTACTAACCTGCTGGCACTCTCGGCTTTATCAGCTACCCGCTTGTTGTGTTCGCTCAACACTTTCTGAACACCGGACAATAAAATATCCAGTGTGTCTTGCTCCATGTTTTTTTCGACTTCACCACTTGGTGGGTCGAGTAGCTCCACCTGCCTGAAAACACGAAGATACCGCTCGCGCCCCGTCTGAAACTCACCTTCTATGATTTGGGCGGCAGCTCCAAGACCATCGGACTCCCACACGAAACCACTCGTGTCTAACAAAGAGGCCACCCTATTAGCTGGGTAGAATTGTCCCGCCGACGGCGTTATGCCTTCGGCATGCCATTCCTGCTGACTCATAGGCAGTTTCCTAGGCCACCTCGCCGAGAGCCATGCGGCTAAAGCGGCGGACGACGACGTTTTCGTTCATGAGAGCGGCGTTTTGTTTGACATGATCACCAACGGTGACGTCTGGATTTTTGACAAATGGTTGGGCGAGCAAGCACTTCTCGGCGAAGTATTTCTGCAGTTGGCCGTCGACGATTTTTTCAATCATATCGGCTGGCTTGCCGTCGGCCTTGGCTTTCTCTAAAAATTCAGCTTTGGCGGCTTCGCGGTCGGCTTCGGGGATATCATCGGCACTGACATACAGCGGTGCGGCGGCGGCCACGTGCATAGCAACATCCTTGAGCAACGCGGCAAATGTCTCGCCGCGAGCGACAAAGTCAGTCTCGCAGTTCAGCTCCACCAACACGCCGATACGGCCATCGTGGTTGTAAACACCAATTTGGCCTTCGCGGGCTTCCTTCTCGCCGCGTTTTTCGGCTTTGGTCATGCCCTTTTTGCGCATTTCGGCCAGAGCCTTATCGAAGTTGCCATCGACTTCCTCGAGGGCTTTTTTGGCATCGGTCAAACCAACACCTGTTAGGTCTTTCAATCTCTTAACTTCTGCAATATCAATTCCCATATATAACTCCTTATTTACTTCATGAGGGGGTTTAAATTTTCAGATTTTAGCGCAGTGCCAGGAAGAAATGAAGCCCGGAGTGAGCCGTATTGTAATACGGCGAACGAGGACTGGAATTTCCGACAACGCACTGTGCAAAATCTGGAATTTACTCAAGCGCCTAGGACGATTAGTGGTTCGTCGGGTTTGGCCGCCGGCTTATCAGCCTTGTCGTCAGACTTCATCTGCGACTTACCGAGCTCGATTGCCTGCTGTACGTAGCCAACAATCAGCTGCAACGACTTAATCGCATCGTCGTTAGCCGGGATTGGGTAGTTTACCAATGTTGGGTCGGCGTTGCTGTCGACGATAGCCACCAGTGGCAGACCCTGCTTGCGGGCTTCGTTGACGGCGTTGCGGTCGTCGACAATATCCACGACGAACATCGCGCCAGGTTTGGTGCTCAGGTCTTTGATACCACCGAAAATACGGTTCAGTTCGTCAATCTCCTCTTGGAAACGCTGGACTTCGAGCTTGCTGTATTTGTTAGTCAACTCGCCAGATGCCATGCGATCTTCTAGGTCTTTGAGGTGCTTCACCCGGCCACCGATAGTGTTCCAGTTAGTGAGCATGCCGCCCAGCCAACGCTCTGTCACGAACGGCATGTTGGTGGCTTCGGCTGCTGCCCGGACAATATCCTGCGCTTGGCGCTTGGTGCCAACCAGCAAAACCTGCTTGCCAGCGGCAGCTGTTTCGGTAATAAAGTTAAGCGCAACTTCCAAGCCCTCGACAGTCTTAACCAGGTCGATAATATGTGTGCCGCCGCGCTTGCTGTGCAAGTATGGCGCCATTTTCGGGTGCCAGCGGGCAGTTTTGTGGCCGAAATGCGCTCCGGCCTCCAATAGTTGTTTGATGTCTACGTCAACTGTAGCCATATAAAATAAATCCTTCCTTATCCTTGATCTTGAGCTGGGAGCCGCCTGGAGCCCTACATGGGCGCACACGCAGAGGATAATTCCCCAACCTGTATTAGTTAATTACTCACTCATTTTAACAGATACGCAACATCGGTGCAAGCCATGAGTCATTAAACATATGGTCCTTGCAAGGAAAGGTCCGGTGCGTATGGCTGCTTACCATACTGCTCAACACCTGGCAGCGCGATGTCTTCCGGGCCCGGCCGGCGACTTGCGATGATATCGACATCGGACTTACTTGAATTATGCATTCGGTCGTATTTAACCTCGAACTCGCTGCGGGATAATTTGTTTAATTCATCTTCAGGAACGAACTCCATCCCGGTCTTCATTCCCGGCAGGGCGTACTGGAACGCATCCCTATTTGACCATATACGAGCACTGGCAGTTTTATAATTTGTCGCGAAGTCCGGGTTCATGCGCTGTTCGATGCGTCCGCCGCCTTCCGCCCACGCTTCCGGTCCGTTGGTGGTGGGTACGATCTTAGTGTTCGGTGATGACACCTTGTATACATATTTGCCGTAGGCTGCTGCTGGCAAGTAACCCTCTCCACGGGGTGTACCCATAACAAAATCTTTCTCCGCTTCAAATGAGCTTCCACTTGGTGACGAGGAAGATGTGAATGGCCTTTCTGACTTGTTCAATTGATGTACTGCATCAGGTACTTCTCCGGACGGCATCAACCGATCGCCCGGCTCCATCAAATGGTTAGATGCGTGCCAAAACGTACCGTCCTCTATTCCTGTACTAACATTGGGGCCTGTGACGACCGGCTTTGCCTCGTTGAATAATTGGCCGTCTTGTTTCAGCAATGGGTACTGGTATGTCCGTGGAGTTTTATTAGCCGTTCTTTCATTAAATTCGTTGTAGTCTATTTTGCCCGATGTCCAGGCGTCATGTGCCCTGTCGTTAACAATACGATTCCTGACATACTTATCTTCATCGAGCGAAGTCATTTCAGGTGGATGGATATAAGAACTTTCCGGGGTAGTCCAACTGGGTATTTTGCCCTTCTGAGCCTCTGTTACGGGCCATTGACCGTAAGCCGTTAGCTCATTTTCGATACTCAACTGTTCACCCAGCGCTACTTCGCCCAATTTCCGTGCTACCTGGACAGGAAACTCGGGATGACGCAGAGTATCTGGCGAGAATACCGTTCCCCAATTAGGCATTTCTGCCGGGTTTAATCCTGGTTGAGGTGGGGCTTGTGGCGATGCTTGTAGTGTTTCGGGCATGTTTTATGTTTTAATTTACCTATATAAACATTAGCATATATTACCTCTGAAGTCAATATAGTTTTACGATGTAATACTCTCGGCTATGGTAGATACTATTTTTGCGCGTCTGCGTTATACTGTTAGCAAGGTACAAAACACCAATAAACCAAAAGTATTAAAATGTATCGTATGCATTTCGGTCGGCACCACGGGAAGATCCACGCTGTAACAGCGGTACTACTGCTGTGCACAATATTCCTGACTGCCAGCACTGGCCGTTCGCCAATCGCCTTGGCATACAATACTAACCCCCACGGTGTTATAAACTACTGTACGATATCCAATGGCGTGACGACTATCCACGGTTGGGCCCACGACCCCGATGCACCGTCCGGTGGTAACCCCACCGTAACTATCACGGTCGGCACACAGAGCCAGACCGTCAAGACGAACGTTACCGACCCCTACCACAACACGGCTATTAATAAATACCTGGCAGACAACTGGCCCGGCGCACCTACCGGTGATACCTACGGATTTGTTGCCAGCTTTGCCAGCCTCTACAAAGGCACCGCGTACAATGTCTCGGGTATCGTCCATAACTACGGGCCTGGAACTAGCGATAACAACCTGAAGGTTGACACGTCAGCTGCCGTCGTCGACGGAATCAGTATCACCAGCTTGTTCAATGCCAATAATACCATCCCCGACGCCTGCCTCAATACCAGGCCCACCCCGCCGCCAGTTCCGAGCCCACCTCCACCGCCAACTCCGACACCAACTCCGAACCCTCCGCCGTCCAGTGGCGGCTCCTCCGGCGGTGGCAATACGTCAAGTGGCGGGTCTACTGGCACGTCCGGCACCCCAGGAACGGTAGCTGGCCCGATCTCGGCCGCCGATGGCAGTGTGGCCGCTGGCACGCTGGGCGCCAGCATAACAATACCCGGTGACGGTGCAAGTTCAGCATACATACTGTATGGCACGAGCTCCGACAACCTCGACTCCAGCACAGATAGCCTCGATGTTACGACCGGTAATGGCAGCGCGCAGCTGCTCAATTTAATTCCAAACGCCAATTACTACTATCAAATTATCCGTACCGATAGCGCCGGCAACACCGGCACCTCGGCAACTTCGGGCTTCAAGACCGCCGGCTATGTTGTGAACCTCCACTTTATCGATGCGGCCGGTAAGGTGCTGAGCGGCATCGCCGGAGCCATAAACGACAACGAAAAGTCCGCTGGCAAAAGTAATAAAGATGGTAATTTAATCTTTGGTAACCTAGATGCCGGGCAATACGAAGTTACCTACCACTACGGCAAACTCAACTACAAACAAGCATTCGACACCGATTCGGCAGGCGATGGCAGCGACCACCCAGAGCAAACTATTGTGCTCAGAGATACCGTTAATGTCTCCAAGCTCACCGGTGGCAGCACCACCGGCTACACCGGTGCGAAGCATCACAGTATTTGGGGAACAGTTTTGCTGCTGCTACTTATCATCGGCGCGGTGGTAGCATTTGCGCTCTGGCGCTTGCGCCGACGCGCTGCAGCCGCCTACAGCAGCGCCTACAGCCCATCTGCCAGCTACGGCGGTATGACGCCCGACATGGTAGACAAACCAACCCCCATCGCCCCACTGCCAGCTGCGGCAAAGTCCAAGCGCAGCAAAACCGCCAGCCAACCAGAACACCTGGAACATGTCGGCGAAAGTTTACGCGAAATGGTTATTCAGTCCATGCACGAAGAAGCCCAAAAGCGCAAAGCCAACCGCCCATAAGTTTGCTCGACTTGGCTGTCTGTTGACGGGAGCCTAACAGATGTGTATACTACTTTTCTGATATGAAGAAAGATTTACACCCTACTAGTTACCGCCCAGTCGTGTTCCAGGATTTGAACAACGGCGCTACTTTTTTGACTCGTTCGACAGTCACGACAGACGATAAAATTACGCTCGACGGAGCCGAATATCCTTTGGTTAAAGTCCACATTTCCAGCAGCTCTCACCCGTTCTTTACCGGCGAAGAGCGCATTATCGATATCGAAGGTCGCGTCGACAAGTTTAAGGCCCGCGCCGCCGCTGGTGCCGCCGCCAAAGATAAGCGAGCTGCCGCCGCCCAGAAATCGGCCAAGCGCGCTGCTATCAAGGCGGCCAAAGCCGCCGACCAAGTCGAAGCCAAGCCTGCAACCGAAAAATAGCGACAGTTTTTGCCCCGCAACCGCCCGACATTTGTCAGGCGGTTTTCTTTTACCTATATAATGAGAACCAATCATGGACCACAAGGAACAAAACCTACGCGCCGAACTGGCCGAACTCGAGTCCCAACTTGCCGACCCGGGTATCTATAGTGATGCCGCCTATCCGAAATTGGCCAAGCGCAAAAGCGCCGTCGACGGCCTGGTTGCCCTATTTGATGAAAAAACCAAGCTAGCGACTCAAAAAGCTGAGGCTAGCGAGCTCTACAACAGCGGTGATACTGAGATGAAAGATATGGCAGCTGGCGAGCTGGCAGACCTGGAAAAGCAGATAGAATTGAACGATGCCAAACTCATCGAAGCCCTGACGCCCACAGACCCCAACAACGACCGCGATGTGATTATCGAAATCCGGGGGGCGGCTGGCGGTGACGAGTCGGCGCTATTTGCCGGTGACCTGTACCGTATGTATATCCGCTGGTGCGAAGCGCATGGCTTCAAAACCGAACTTATCGGCGAAAACCCATCCGAAGCCGGCGGGTTCAAAGAAGTTATCTTCGCCGTTCGCGGCGTCGAGGCGTACCGGAACCTCAAGTTCGAGGCCGGCGTCCACCGCGTCCAGCGCGTGCCTGTCACCGAAAGCCAGGGCCGGATTCATACCTCAACAGCCACCGTATCTGTTCTGCCGGAGGCCGAGGAGACCGATATCGAAATCAACCCGAGCGACCTCCGTATCGATGTCTTTCGCAGCGGCGGCCACGGCGGTCAGTCGGTCAACACTACCGACAGCGCGGTGCGTATTACCCACCTACCGTCTGGCATGGTCGTGACCAACCAAGACGAGAAATCTCAGATTAAGAATAAAGATAAAGCCATGGGTATACTGCGTGCTCGCTTGCTGCAGCAAAAGATCGACGCCGAGATGCAAGCCTCTAGCGACGCCCGCAAGAAGTTAATTGGCAGCGGCGACCGCAGCGAGAAAATCCGCACCTACAACTTCCCGCAAGACCGTATTACCGACCACCGTATCGGCTACTCGCGGTCCAACATCCCGGCCGCGCTAAACGGCGACATCGACGACCTAATAGAACAACTCCAAAACGCCGAGCACGAGCTACTCAGCCAAGCATAAGCTTACTTCTTTTTTAGTCGGCGCATCCGTTCGGCTACAGCAGCCTCTCGGACTGGTTTCATGCGGAGCGCAAACTCGCGGTTTGCCGTGGGAGTCTCCGCCTTAACCAGAACAATGGCGTCATTATTCTTGAGGTGAGTTTCAATATGAATGAGCTTAGGCCGTCGTACCTCAGGCACGTTTTCCAGTTGCCGACGCGCCTCGTCGAGCTGCTCTGGGTCGAAATCAAATGTACTAACAGTTATCCCAGATATTTCGTGGGCGACAGCCAAACTTTCATCTGCTAGCGCGCGGTCATAGACCATAGCCACATACAGAGCTTCGCGTGGATTTAATTGGGCTGGGTTTCGGAAAGTTTCTGGAGACATAGGTATGAGTAGCACTTTCTAGCAAGTATTTTATCATGCTAGTGTTTTTTTGTCAATTGTCTGCCCTGCCAATGCTTTATACTGAGGCTATGACTGTCGAGAATTTTTTGAAGGATTCTGCACAGCGGCTTAATGATGCTGATGTGGCAACGTCTCGGCTGGATTCGCTGGTGCTGCTGCAGGATGCATTGAGCATGGACCGGGCTCATATTTTGGCATACCCAGAAACTGAAATTTCGCCTGAGGCACAATATGTGCTCAATTCCCAGTTGGAACGTCGTGCACAGCATGAGCCGCTGGCCTACATACGTGGACACACCGAGTTCTATGGTCGCGAGTTTGAGGTATCGCCGGCCGTGTTAGAACCCCGCCCAGAGTCCGAAACAATGATAGAGCTGCTACTAACGCGCACC
>JBBQTW010000015.1:0-16920 GCA_038234505.1 Saccharimonadales bacterium (SeqCode)
AAGCTCAGTGACTCATAGTCGCCGACGGTGCCGCCGATCTCCACAATATGCACGTCGCTGCCCTTGCCGGCTTTGATAATCCAGTCCTGAATAGCACCGGTAAGGTGTGGAATAATTTGCACATCATCGCCGTCGAATTTACCAGCCCGCTCGTCCTGGATAAGTTTGAGCAAAATTTTGCCGCTCATCACACTGCTAGCATTCGTCAATTCTTCATCGATAAAGCGTTCGTAGTGGCCAAGGTCGAGGTCGGTCTCGGCGCCATCGAAGGTCACAAAACACTCGCCGTGCTCGCGCGGGTTCAACAATCCGGCATCGACATTTAGATACGGATCGCACTTTTGGAGGTTAACTTTTAGCCCGCGGGCTTTGAGGAGGTTTCCGAGAGAGGCGGCCGTGATGCCCTTGCCGAGTCCGGAAAGCACACCGCCAGTTACAAACACATACTTAGTGGGTTGTGCCACTATTACTCCTCTCGCTATCTGAGGACTATGTTACAGCAAACTGGGCAATTAAGAAATTGCAAAATAAACAGCAGCTTATTTGTTTAGGAACGCTTCGGCGGCGGTGAGCTGGGTGTCGTTGTTGGCTTTGGCGTCGTCGGCAGTCAGTTTTACGATCTGGTCGGGGGTGATGCCCTTGTGATTGATATTCTGGCCATTGGGGCGGAACCAGCTGGCAACGGTAACTTTGAGCTGGCTACCATCTGGGAAATTGACCAATTGCTGGACTACGCCCTTGCCGTAGCTCTTTTCGCCGATAATAGTTGCCCGCTTGTTATCGTGCAAGGCGCCGGCGGTGATTTCGGCAGCACTAGCCGAGCCGCTGTTTACCAACACTACAGTTGGGATGGCGGCAAGTTCACTTTTGCCGCTGGCGAAGTGTTTGTCGTCGCCACTAGTGCCGCGCTCTTCGACTACCAATTTGCCCTGGGGAACCCACTCGCTGGATACATCGACAGCGGCGTCGAGCAAACCACCCGGGTCGTTGCGCAGGTCAACAATAATTCCCTTTACATTTTGTGATTTGAAACCATCGGCTGCTTTCTGCACCAATTGGGCTGTATCGCTGCTAAAACTACTAATTTGCAGATAGCCGATGTTGCCATCCAGCGTTTTGGTAGTGACACTTGGCAGCTGAATGTTATCGCGGGTGATGGTGAGCGTTAGGCTATCGGCACCGCGGACGATGCCGAGTTTGACATCGGTGCCTTTGGGTCCGCGGACTACACTTACGGCTTCGTCGACCGACATACCCTGGGTAGATTTGCCGTTGATACTGACGATGATATCCTGCGCTTGTAGGCCGGCTTTTTCGGCCGGGAAACCTTTTATCGGGGCGATGACGATGATATTTTTGTCGGCGTCCTGACCTAGTTCGGCACCGATACCGCTAAATGAATTGTTGAGTTCTTCGTTGAACTTTTTAGCCTCAGCCGCAGTAAAATACTGAGTGTAGGGGTCATTGGTAGCCTCGGCCAGGCCATGCTTGAGGCCATCGAGCATCTGTGCTTCTGTTAACTTGCCATTATAATTCTGCCGGATGGCGGCGTAGATATCATTGACTGTGGTGTAATCGAGCTGGGCCGACAGGCCTGTCCGGCCGGTGTGAGCACCGAAACGAACTCGGCCATTGCCGACATTAACTCCCAGGCTAAAAATAGCCAAGGCAATCATGACAGTCAGGCCAATTTTGGCAAAGCGCCGCTTGCGAGCGACTTCTGTCGGGTTTATGGGCGCAGCATCAGTACTCGCCACACTTTTCTGTTTGAAAACCATTACCGTTAAGTATAGCAGCTCAACTTGGTGTCAGCTGAGTATTTCCCGGCCCGAAGCTATAGAAAACCTGACCCGACGGCCTCTATGCGAAGCCTGGGGCGGCGCATGATTGTCTCAATTATCTAGAAGTGGATGAAGACGAGGCCGATGGTGTAGCGCCAGCCCTCGGAATATTGGCCATTGAGCTGCTGGTTGTACTGCTGGACGTAGATTTGGTTGCCGTTGACGGCTTCGACATACATAACATGCCCATAGTAGCCGGCATTGCTAACAGCGATAGAGCCGGGGGTTGGGTTGTTGTCGACAGGGATACCGCTGGCGGCAGCATTGTCGTCCCACTGGTTGGCATTGCCGATACCGCCCCACCAGGGCATGTCGTGGCTATCTCGGCCACTGAGGTAGTCCTGGTGAACCTTGAACGCGGTGTAGCTGACACATTCGCGGTTGTACATTCCCCAGCTGTCTATCAGGCTGTCCTGCCCCGCATTGGCCCAGGCATTCGGATAACCGCCATTGTTTGGGTCGCCGACGAAGTTACCGATGTTATATTTTGTGTTGAGGATAGCTTGCTGGCGGCGGAGATCGGCAATTTTACCGCTGTTGGAGGAAATCTGGCTGTTAAAGGTGTCCTGCTGGCCTTGATTGTAGGCGAGCAACTCATTTTGCTTGGTCTGAGTTTGGGTAAGCTGATCGTTCTGGGCACGTTGACTTTCCAGCAATTGATCGACCTCGGCTTTTTTAGCCTGCAGGCTGCGCTGTAACGTCTGGATTTGCGACATTGTCTTCTGGATAGCGTCCTGGACTCGGCTGTAGGCTTCCTGTTTGTCGATATAATCACTCAACGACTGGCTCGTAGCAAGCATTTCCACCGGAGTTAGCTGACCATTTACATACGTAGTTTTGACGTCGTTTGCTAGGATGGCTTTTTGCTTGTCGATTTCGACTTGTTCGGCGCTAATTTTGGCCTGCAAATCGGCTTGCTGAGCTTCGTTGTCGGCAATCGCCGCCTGCACGGCGTTTATCTGGGCCTGGAGCTGATTAATAGCGTCCTGGTAACTGCTAGCCTGCGACAGCAGGTCGTTCAGCGAACTTTGAGCCGAAGCGTTTTGACTCCGGAGGGCATTTATCTGTTCATCGAACTGGTCGGCGCGCACGAACGGCGTAGCAATACCTGCCCCGACGAGCACGAGTGCGCTCACCAATAATACCGCTGGGGTGCGGCGGAGACGACTAATAAGACTATTTTTGGTTTTGAACTGTTTTTGCATAGTTTTTGTTTTGTTTATGCTAGTACGTAGTATACGATGCTGTGTCAAATTTGTATAGTCCCCTCTCTGGTGGCCGCTTGCCGAGTCTTGAATTCACCCGCTTGCCGGGATTATTAGGCTACTCGTGCTGTCTTACTAGATTATTTCGTTTTGAATTTGAGGTACCGCTTGGTCGCAATTAATGAGGAGACGGTACCTATTAGTATACCAATTGCGATTTGTAGACCCAAGAACTTCCAAAAGTGCGCGTCGAAATATGTTGTAGCATAGCCAATATCGAGCAGCCCGAATGTCGTCGCCTGCAGCGTCGAGCTAGCCGCCACAAATACGGAATTGATAATGAGCACCGATATCACCGCCGACAGGAAGCCGTATATGGCACTTTCGACAATAAACGGCCCGCGGATAAAGCTGGTGCTGGCGCCCAGCAGACGCATAATCTGGATTTCGTCACGCCGATTGAAAATAGCCATCTGGATGGTGTTAAAGATAATCAACGCCGACACCATAGCGAACACCCCCACGGCCACCACACCAATCCGTCGCAGGATATTTGCTGCCCGGGAGATATTGTCGATAGCCTCTTTAAGATTGCCGGAATATGATGGCGAGTCGGAAGTTTGCAGTTTCTTGTTGTTGGCCTGCAGCAACACCGACTCGACTTCCTTGATTTTATTGAGGTCGGTCAGATAGATGTGAATTGTTGCTGGCAATGGATTGGAGGTTTCATTAATCGCCTGCTGCAGGGCCAGGTTGTCGGAGTTCTGGGCAATATATTGCTTCAGAACCTGCTGTTTGTTGAGGTATTCGACATGTTTGACATTTGGCTCTTGGCGGATGGTCTTGAGAAGCGAGTCCGTCTGGGCTGTGGTGGTTGTGTCATTTAGGTACACCGAAACATTTATCTTGTCAGTTATCTGGGCAATAGTGTTGCCGAAGGTAGCGTTGGCAATCAGCGAAAACAGCACGATGGTGAGCGTGACAATCATAACCGCCATAGCGGCAATGGCCAGACTGGCGTTGCGAATAAAGTTCACAATGCCGGCGTGGACAATACGCATAAATGTGGTGTATTTACGGCGGACAGACATGGCTATATTTTGTATTCCGCGTTAGCTCGGTCGCTGGCAACCCGACCGTTCTGGAGCGTGACTACCCGACGCTTGAGCGTGTTGACGATTTCGGCATTGTGGGTTGTCAGCAGCACGGTGGTGCCGTAGCGATTTATTTTCTCGAGCACGCGGATAACGTCCCAGGCGTGCTTGGGGTCGAGGTTACCAGTTGGTTCGTCGGCGATAAGGATCTTTGGCTGGCGGACGATAGCCCGGGCGATAGCCACGCGCTGGCGTTCACCACCTGATAGTTCACGCGGCATGCGCTTTTCTTTGCCTTTTAGATTCACGATATCCAAAACTTTCGGTACGGTGTGCTGAATTTCTTTCTTGCCTACCCCAACGATCTCTAGGGCGAAGGCGACATTTTCGAAGACTGTCTTGTTCGGCAGGAGTTTGAAGTCCTGAAATACGACGCCGATTTTGCGTCTTAAGAGTGGAATGTCTTTGTCCTTCAGCTTGTCGTAGTCAATACCACCGATGATAATCTTGCCGCTTGTGGGACGTTCTTCGCGCGTCAGCAAACGCAGCAGCGTGGTTTTACCAGCACCGCTCTGCCCCACGACTATCACGAACTCTTTCGGCTCGACATGCAGCGTTATTCTATCCAGCGCCGACCCCAGTTCCCGATTGTAGGTTTTTGTTACCCGGTCCAGCAAAATCATTAGCACTATTGTACCATAATCGCAACGCTTTAAGACTTGCTTAACGTAGGGTAAGTGTCAGCAGTTCCTGCTCGCTTCGATGTGACCTGGAACTTCTTCGCCTACGGCCTAACACCTGATGCAACAGCTTCTGCTATTACCTCCGTAAGTATCTGCATTTTTTTGTCGGTGATGGCCGACATGCCGAGAGCTTGCATAGCTCGGTATTCGCGGCGCCACTCCTCATCACTCTGACGCATTTGTTGTGCAAGACCGGCGGGAGCAAAATGCTGTTCGTTAGAAAATATAACCAAACTTTCATCGAGTCCAGTTGAATATCGGTGTGTCATATTACCTTGCCGCAGATTTATGTATCTCACTTCCCTGCCGTGGAAGTCGCGAAGTCGCGGCTCGGCAGAGTAACGCCCATGTACTCCGCGCGAGGCAATAACACTGGCACCATTACTAAATCCTGTCTGAATCATGTTCATTTCATATACCAGTGGCGCCGCTAGCAGCAGGCTGGTCACAACTTCAGGGTTTGGGTTCATATGGTCTTGGCCGTCCCTGCTGAAAGCTTCACATGCTTGCAAGAGCCAACTCCTATACGGTACATGTGTTTCATCCATAGCGATGATGTCTGTGAACTGCCCTAAAACCGATCCTGTACCGCGTGGTATGCCCTTGGTATCTGGCACGTTGACGGACCAATCATTACCCCCAGCGTGTAGCTTGATTTGTACTGTATCCGTAGTCTGGATATTGGCATGCCCGAACGGAGTTTTCCGCTTTATCTCAATATCCACCTGGTGGTTCATGCTGTAGTTAATGTAGGAAACACTTGCCGCCTGATCTACATACGCTTCTTGCCAGGGCAATGATTTGAACGCTTCCATGAATTGCCGGCGCCGCGTTACTGTTGGCGATTCGAAATCAGCCATTGAAGCATTTTCGAATGGATTTGAGTCCAGCATCCAAGCATCTCGCTCGCTCATTGTGTGATTATATAATCTTACGATGTATCTGGCAATAGATAGTTGCCGCTGGATTATACCTTTGCTACCAATATATCCTGCGGAAAGAGTACGGGCTACTTGGTGGTGGCGGAGACAACTGTTGAGCGAGCCGAGATGTTGCCGGCGGCGTCGACAGCCGCTACCCGATATTTGTACGTGGTGTGGGCTTTGACGGAAGTATCGGTATAGGTGCGCACTGTGAGCTGCTTATAGAGCGAACCGTTGCGGTAGAGTCGGTAGCCGACAACGCCGACATTGTCGGTCGAGGCATTCCAGGATAGGTTGACCGTGCGCGTCGTGCCAGACAGCATAGCTGTGGCTTTGAGCCCGGTAGGTACACTCGGGGCTTTTGTATCAGGAGCTGGCTGGGTTACCAGGGGCGCCAAGGCTTTGGCCAAATTTGGCTGGGGGCCAATATTGCCTGTTAGCTGGCCAGTCGATATGTTCTGGGGTGTGCCGGTGGACTGTAGTGTGCTGCGGATTTGGGCCGGTGTCAGCACAGTCCCCTTCACTGCTTTGTTGGCCGAGCCAACGATGGCTGCAGCTGCCGCGACCAGCGGACTTGCCGAACTAGTGCTGTTGAAGCTGTTGGTGTAAAAATTATCGGCCGTGGTCCCCGCAAAATTACCGTAGCCAGTAGTGGTGACGCAGTTGCCTGGTCCCTGCATATTGACGCGCGCGCCGTAGTTACTGGTGCTGACACGGGCCAAGCGGCTGGTGCCGTTACAGTTTTCGCCGGCGCCGACGATGATGGCCCCGCTATCTGGCTTGCCGGCCGGAAAGCTGGTGCCATAAGTGGCGCTGTCGAGGTCATCGCCGCCGTTGGCTGCGGGCTCGACAACGACCACACCACTGGCGGTTAAAGCTGCGATGGTATCGTAGACAGACGATATCCATTCGATAGGTACATACAAGCCGGTTGGGCCATAGGTCTGCTGTTCTATCAGCACGACATCGCCCGGCTGAGCATGACTGGCGGCCAAGTGTAAGGCACCGATGGGGTCATAGCCATTTTCGGCATTATAGGCGTTAATAAGTGTCAGACCGGCGTCTTTGCTGGCGCCAGTGACACCGTAACCGTTGCTATCGGCAATAAGTTCGCCGAGCACGGCAGTGCCGTGGTTGTTGTTGCTGTACGGGTCGACGGGCGTACCATTTGCCAAGAGCGCCGTGCGGGCCTTCGACAAATCTTCGTGCGTGGTGTCCCAGCTGTATTCGATATCGAAGATATGGCTGTTGCCGGCTGTGCCGCCCGGAATAGTCTGGGCAAAGCCCGTGTCTATGCCCTGGGGCGATGCCTGCAGATATGTCTGGAGGCCAGTGTAATCAGCGCTGGGGCTGGGGGCAGCCAGCGGCGCTGCGTAGGCGTTGGTGACGATACTGAGTACTTTCAACTTAGCTGCTAGCGCAGTCATGTCGCCTTGTTTGGCGGTTACGACGTAGTAGCCAGCAAGCTTAGTACTGATTTTGGCCTGTAGGGCGCTTGTGTCGGGTTTGGCCTGTAGTTTCTTTATTTGCGTCTTGCCGGCGGCATTCAGGATGCTGTTCAGCTGTGCCACTTGGTCGGCCGGCGTGCCACTGAAAGTCTTGCCTTGCAGTTTGACGGTCGGCGCGAGCTGCAGCTGTAGAGTATTGGTACTGGCCTTTTGGCTAGCCGCTGCCGCCGAAACACCACTTAGTTGACGAGAAACCAGCGGCAGTGCACCACTGAGGACAATCGCAATAACGGCGGTAATTGCCGCTAAGCGTATCTGACGAATACCGACTATCTGCATCATAAACTCCCGAACAGTTACTATGGACGGGTATTGTACAAGAAAAGTTATTAAAAGTCAAGTTTATATGTACTTATCAGCCGATAGTGCCTAGGGAGTGCTCCAGGTAGGCCTCGACGAATGGTTCGAGGTTGCCCCCTAATACATCATCAGGGTCTGCGCTGGTATGGCTGGTGCGCAGGTCTTTAACTTGTTTGTAGGGATGTAGAACATAACTGCGGATTTGGTTGCCCCAGGCCGCTTGCTCGTTGGGACCTTTTAGTTCGCTGACGGCTTCGGCGTGCTGCTCTTGCTGGAGCTGAGCGAGTTTGCCGCGCAGTATGGTCATGGCAGTTTCTTTGTTCTGCAACTGGCTGCGTTCGTTCTGGATAGCCACTACAATGTTGGTTGGCACGTGCGTAATCCGCACTGCGCTGTCGGTAGTATTCACACTCTGGCCGCCGTGGCCGCCGCTGCGGTAGACATCGATCCGTAGGTCTTTGTCGTCGATTTCTAATTCATCTGGTGCGTCAATCTTCGGCGTAACTTCGACCTTGGCGAAGCTGGTTTCACGACTCTCGGCATTAAACGGGCTCAGCCGTACCAAACGGTGAACACCATGCTCGGCCCTGAGCTTGCCATAGACGAAGGGACCGCTGACCTCAAATGTTGCTGATTTGATACCGGCCTCTTCGCCAGCCGACTCGTCTACCATGGTTGCCTTCCAGCCAGACTTTTCACTAAAGCGCAGATACATGCGCAGCAACATGGCCGACCAGTCTTGGGCATCGGTGCCGCCGGCCCCGGCATGGATACTGACAATCGCATCATGGTCGTCGTAGGGGCCGTTGAATTTGAGCTGAATTTTGTCCGCCTCGAAGAGGTTTCTGGTCTGGCTCAATTTGTATACTAGCTCTTCCTTGAGACTAGTATCACCAAGTTCAAGCAAATCAATAACTTCTTTTATATCAGTTTGATCGCGACGCCAAGGCTCAATCTGACGTTCAAGCTTGGTAATTTTCTTCATAACCTCTTGTGCGTATAAGTTGTCTTGCCAAAAGTCCGATTCCTGACTTCGCTTTTGGAGTGCAGCTAATTCATATTCGAGTTCGGTTATTTTTAGTCGCTTGGTAGCATCAGTTATTGCCGCTTGGAGTTTGCGTGCTTCTGATAAGAGTTCATCCATCGATGGAACCTAGTCTTTGCCGACCCAGAGGGCGGCCAACTGCTCGCGAAGTTCTTCGGCAAAGTGGTCGCCACAATCACCCAGGACACCGAAGCCCCAGATTTTTTCGGCAAACAGTTCGCGGGTCACTCGCACGATTTCCTTCTTCTCGATAGCGTTGATGCGCTCGGGGATGCGGAAGTAGTCTTCGATAACACCGTCGAAGAAGTAGCGGCCGGTGTAGCCATTGGCGGTGCCGCCAACTGTTTGGGCGCTGCGCTGGAAACGACCGAGAGCGTATTGCTTGGCGGCTTCTATTTCCGACTCGGCGAGGCCACCGCGCATCACCTTGCCCAGTTCATCGATGACGATCTTGAATAGGGCTGGAGCGTTTTTGTCGCTCACCTGGGCACCAAACCACCAATTGCTGGCATCGCGCGTATAGCTCAGCCCACTGCTCATGCCGTAAACCAAGCCGCGTTCGCGGGCGGTACCTAAAATCTTGGAGTACAGCGTTTCGGTGAGGATAGTGTTTATCAAATTTAGGGCGTCGGTTTCGGCATCCGTCATGCGGCGCTGCATAAATGTGTCGATGTAGAAGTAGAGGTTCTCGACGGCGTCGTTGTGGACGTAGACCGGCTTTTTGAGCGCCTTTGGCAGCTCCTTCGGCAAAGCGAAGCGCTTGCCCTTTTGCGGGAGCTCGACGTTTTCGAACAAACTTTCGATAGATGCGCGGCGCTTGCGGCTAAGGTTGCCGGCAATAACAAACCGCATGTTCTGAGTGTGGTGCGTGCTAGCGTAGTGCTCGCGGACATCTTCAACAGTGACATTGTTCATGAGTGCAATCCGCTCGGTATCGGTCCGGACAATTAGGCCAAGTGCGCGGCGCATCTCCAGACTTAAGCGACGGAAATGGTTGTTAGCCCGGGCGACCATTTCCTCTTGGACATTGCCAAATTCGGCAGTAAATTCTTCCTCCAGGAACAGCGGCTTGGTGATAGCAACGAGCATCAGGCCCAGCACGCGGTCCCATTCGAAATCGGCACATTCGGCTTCGTAGGTGATGTCGTAGACACCAGTTGTGGCGTTGCTATAAGCGCCGTTTTTTTCTAGCTCGGCTTGGAAATCACGAGCTTTGGGGATCATCTCGTTGGCACCCAGCAATACATGCTCCATCAGGTGGGCGACTTCCCACTTTTTGGGGTCCACGAGGTATTCGCCGGCCCGGAAGTTGATATCGAAGGTCATGACGCTGGCATCGGGGATATGCACCAGCAAGCCTTTGGCACCATTTTTGAGTTCTACTTCGTTGACGGTATGTTTCATGAATACTATTTGCGCTTACGAGCTTGCGTCTTGCGCTTACGTTCGGTTTTGCGAGCTTTTTTAATTTTGGCGGCGGCTTTGCGCTTTTCGTCAACTTCGGTGGCTTTGGGTTTAAAACTGCGCTCGTCGAACTCGTTTTCGTTGTTGGTAATCTGGCTGGCATTGCTGATACTTCCGCGTGCGGCGCGGGTCAGCTCGGTCTCAACTGGCGCGTCGAGGCGCTCCATATCAACTGGCTGAGCGTGGAACAGGGTGCGCAGGACACCGTGCCGTAAGTCGGCCTGCATGCTTTCGAACAGTTGCTGACCGCGGCGGCGATACTCCACGAGCGGGTCCTGCTGGCCGACACTCATCCAGTGAATTCCCTCGCGCAAGTGATCCATGTTTTCTAGGTGCTGCATCCACAGTTCGTCGAGGACTTGCAGGTAAATATCGCGCTCAATTTTGCGCATGATATCGGTGGAGAAGGCTGACTCGCGAGCATGGTACAGCTCTTTGGTCGCTGTCAGCAGTACCGGGGCAAACTTATCGGCCTCAGTGTCGAACACGCGGTCCAGGGTAGCTTCGTCGAATGGGAAAATTTCACGGACAACGCCTTCGAATTCGTCGCTGGTGATGAGTGGTGAGCCGGCAAGCGCCTTGGCCTCTTCGTCGATAAACAAGTTGATACGCTTGTCGATATTAGGCTGGTTGAGGATTTCATGGCGCATGGCGTAGGTGGCTTTGCGGTGGCGGTTCATGACGTCGTCGTACTGGACGACATTTTTACGCTGGTCGAAGTGGAAACCTTCGACTTTTTTCTGGGCACCTTCCAACGATTTGGAAATCAGGCGATTTTCGATTGGCGTCGTGTCGTCAACCTTCAATCGCTCCATGATGGTACTAATACGATCGCCACCGAAGATCCGCATCAGGTCGTCCTCGGTGCTCACAAAGAACTGGGTAATACCAGGATCGCCCTGGCGACCGGCCCGGCCACGCAGCTGGTTATCGATACGGCGGGATTCGTGGCGTTCGGACCCGAGCACAAACAGTCCGCCAAGTTCTTTGACATCTTCATCGAGCACGATGTCGGTACCGCGACCGGCGATGTTCGTTGCCAGCGTGACAGCGCCCTTTTGGCCAGCGCGGGCGACAATTGCGGCCTCCCGTTCGTTATTCTTGGCGTTCAACACCTCGTGTGGAATGCCAGCCTTGGCAAGCAAACCACTGAGAATTTCGTTCTTTTCGATACTAGCGCTACCGATAAGCACCGGTTGGCCCTTTTGGTGCAAGACTTGGACCTCGCGAACCAGGGCCTTGAACTTGCCTTGCTCGCTTTTGTAAATGCGGTCAGGGCGATCGATACGCGCCAGCTTGCGGTTTGGTGGAATTTCGACGACATCGAGTTTATAAATCTGGTGAAATTCCTCGCTCTCGGTCATGGCGGTACCGGTCATGCCAGCCAGCTTTTCATACAGGCGGAAAAGGTTCTGGAAACTAATAGTTGCCAGGGTCATTGACTCTTCCTGGACCTCGACGCCCTCTTTGGCCTCAATTGCCTGGTGTAGCCCTTCGTTGTAGCGGCGGCCAGCCAGCAAACGGCCGGTGAACTCGTCGACGATGACGACTTCGCCGTCTTTGGTGACGACATAATCCTTGTCGCGCTTGAATAGTGCCTGGGCTTTCATAGCCTGTTGCAGGTGATAAATCGTTCGGATGTTTTCGGCGGCATAGAGGTTGCTGATACCGAGGGCTTTTTCTAACTTTTCGACACCGTCATCTGTCAGGATGACAGTTTTGCGCTTTTCATCGGTTTCGTAGTGCGTGTCTTTTTTCAGCTGGCGGACGACCTTGCTGAACTGGGCATAGGCATTGCCGCTAGTAACTGATGGCGCCGAGATAATGAGCGGCGTACGGGCTTCGTCGATAAGGATAGAGTCGGCTTCGTCGACTATAGCGTAGTGCAGTGGCCGCTGGCGCAGCTGTTCGACTTCGCGGACCATGTTGTCGCGCAGGTAGTCAAACCCGAGTTCGTTGTTAGTACTGTAGGTAACATCGGCGGCGTAGGCTTCTTGGCGGGTGCACGGCTTGAGGTGCTTGAACCGCGAGTCGTCGTGGCTGTCGTCGATAAACTCTGGGTCGTAGAGGAATGACTGGTCCGGAATAATCACACCGGTGCTCATGCCCAGGAAGTGATACACCGGGCCCATCCAGCCAGCGCCGATACGTGCCAAGTAGTCGTTGACTGTCACAAAGTGCACGCCCTTGCCTGTCAGCGCGTTGAGGTACAGAGGCAGTGTGGCCACCAGTGTCTTACCCTCACCAGTTTTCATCTCGGCAACATTGCCTTCGTGCAGCACCATGCCACCCATCAGCTGGACATCGAAGTGACGCTGGCCAAGCGTGCGAGTGGCGGCCTCGCGGACAACCGCAAAGGCATCTGGCAAGAGTTTGTCCAAGCTGTCTTTTTTGAGCCGCTGCTTGAGAACATCAGTCTGCTCGCGCAGTTGCTTGTCGGACATTTTGGTGTATTTGTCGGCCAAGACATTAACGTCTTTGGTGCGCTTGCGCAGCCGCTTAACCGTCTTGGCTTGCGGGTCTCCCAGAATTTTTTTCAACACAATATTCATAAGCGCGCGTCTCTCCCTGTAGAATAGGTCAACAAAGTATCCTGTCTAGTATAGCGACTCTCGGGGAGAAAATGAAGTGTTTCGAGCAGGTTGGCCGGAGTAATATAGACAACCAGCCAAAACCGCTGCCTGGCGGCTCAAACTTCGGGTTCTAAATCGAGTATTTCGGAATGGTCTTGGCGGCGGAACCTGGCGGTCAAATGCCGATAGAGCTTGCCATCGGCATGCGATTCTTTGTACTTTTTAATCTGTATCTTTAACTTCGTCTCGACAATATCAATCGCGGCGTACATATTCATGGTGCTTTCGGAAACATTGATAGTGCCGCGTGGCAGCTGCAGCGTGACGTTACAGGTGTATTTTTTCTGGTCTTTGACCTTGGTGGCTTGCTTGAGCTCAACCATGGCATGGACACTGTCGCGGTGGTGCTTGGGTAGGTATTTATCCAGATTGCCGATTTTGCGTGTGACGTATTTCTGTAGACCCTCGTCAATAGTTGTGTGCACGCCCTTGAGATCAAATTTGGCTATCATGGATATCCCCCTTTTGTTTGAGTTAACATTAGAAAAGTACGAATTTGTTTACGTACTAATAATTATACGCCTCCACCACAATGCCGTAGCTTCGTGAATGCTATGCTACGTAATATGACCATTCACTTTATTTGCCGTGGCAACGTACTGCGAAGTTTAATCGCCGAAACCTATCTGAAATCGCTCAGCCTGCCTGATATAGCAGTGCTTTCCAGCGGTACCGTCGCTGACGATTATCGTGTGTCTAACATCGCGCTAGGCTACCGCGACAACACGCGGCAATTATTGGCACGCCATGGCTTGGCGACCTACACTAAGCAAGCAGCCGAGCAACTCACTCAGGCTAGGCTCAATAACACCCAGCTAGTCATCTGTGCCAACCAAATAGCTTTCGATGAAGCCCAAGCTATCGTAAAACTCCCAGCCAATACAATAGTCTGGGATATTATGGACATCGGTGAAGGCACTCGTATTGCAAACTCTGCTGCTGCTCGCCATGCTTATGAGGAAGAAATATATACCGAAATTACTGCCAAGGTTGATGGGCTGGTTGCTGAGCTCGGCGTAAGCTAAATTTCGGTTTTGCCGCCGAGATATTTTTGCAGTGCGTCTGGCACGCGCACGTGGCCGTCGGTGGTCTGATTGTTTTCGATGATACCGATCATTACTCGGCCGAGGGCGACAGCGGTGGCGTCGTTGGTGTGGACGAGGTCGATAGTACCATCGCCGCGTTTGACGCGTGTCTTTAAGCGGCGGGCTTGGTAGTCGGTCATGTAGTCGGCGGTGTGAGTTTCGCGGTATTTACCCTGCCCTGGCAGCCAGGCTTCGACATCGACGCCGCGGGCATTTGGCTTGCCGATGTCGGCCGTACACTTCAGGAGTATGTGATACGGAATACCCAGCTGTTGCATCAGGTATTCCTGTACCGCAATCAGTAGTTTGTGCTCGTCCAGACCGGTTTCTGGCGTGCTGAATACTTCCATTTCCAGCTTGTCGAACTGGTGCATGCGTAGGATGCCTTCGTTGTCCTTGCCATAGGTGCCGGCCTCCTGGCGGAAGCTGGTGCTGTAGCCAATATAGCGCAGCGGTAAGTCGGCCTCCGGCAAAATCTCGTCGGCATACATACTGCCTAGGGTGTGCTCGGCACTGCCAATTAGCCACAGATTATCGTCGTCACCGTCGATATGATAACGATCTTCGCGCGGCTCTAGGCGGTCCATTTGGTCGTAGACATCTTCGCGAATCATCACTGGCGGCAGGATAGGAGTAAATGCCTTGGCCAGTAGGTGCAGGCCGTTTTCGTCGATAATTTTCTGGACAAGTTCCTGATCGGTCAGCGTGTCGAGCACGAACTGGATGATGGCAAACTGCAGCTGCACCAGGCTGCCCTTCAAGTATGCAAACCGGGCACCGGTGACTTTAGCAGCGCGGCCTTTGTCTATCCAGTCGTTGGCCTCACCAATTTCCCAGTGGCTCTTTGGCTCGAAGTCGAACTGCGGCTTATCGCCCCAAACTTTTACTTCGACGTTTTCATCTTCGCTGGTACCCACCGGCACGTCGTCGGTTGGCATATTCGGCACTTTTTTCAGCAATTGGATGTAGTCGGCTTCGATGCGAGCGAGCTCGTCTTCGCGCTCACCCAGCTCTTGCTTGAGCTGACGACCGGATTCTATTTGCTCAGGGGACGGTTTCTGGGATTTAAATTCAGCAGCTTGGTCGTTACGGCGCTTGCGTAGCACATCTATCTGCGTCAAACGAGTCCGTCGCTCGGCATCGAGCTCGAGCAACCGTGGTATATCGACCTCGTAGCCCTTTTGGCGTGACTTGTCGGCAACCTCGTCGGCATGGTCGCGGATAAACTGAATATCTAGCATGCGACCTATTATACGGCAGAACCCTCGCTGCGCTACAGCGGTCGCACACTTTAATTGTACAGAATGCCCCATAACAGGGGTCAAAATGCCTATGCTACGGCGCACATTTGTAACTCAGGCAAGTTTGATGTGTTATAAAGAATACATGGCAGTAGTAGAACCCAAGGCCGTGAAGCCCACCCGGAAGCGTCGCTTTCGTTTGCTAGACGCCGCTATCGCATTTGCTATATTGGCAATAATTGCTCTGCTGCTCCACGCCCTACTCTCGCAGCTCAGCATAAAGCACGAGGTCTCCGCTGCGACCGCCGTGACCGACGCCATGATAACCGATATTCAGAAACAACATGCCACTGCCGCCTATGCCCTGGGCGATACATTATTCCAGAAGCAGAACAGCGTAAAGTCCCTGACTGCCCAGTTTGCCGAAGTCGCTAGCTTCGCCCATGGCAGCGCTACGCGCGAGCACACGACTGTCACCAACGACAAATCTGGCCAGGCTGTCAGCGTTATATACAAATATTCCCAGAAGCCAACGCTTTACATCCGTGTTATTGCCGCCAAACCGGCCGGCGCTACCAGCTGGCACGTCGTCAACCTCAACGGCAACACCAAAGAAACCCCACTGCTGAACAACAAGTATTAGCGCCTACGAAACTCCGTGCTTACGGGAGAGCCGTGCGATTACTTCTGTCCATCTCTGTGTAAACAGCCACATGTAACGGTAAGTGTCATTATCCAATGATGCTGCACCTTCAATTTGTGCCGCCTGGTCAATCTGCCGGCCCTCCCCAACGGACAACGAGGCTGGAACATACACCCCCAAACACGGGAATAAGTCTCGCCCAAATTTATGCGCGACAGGATTACGAAGCAAGTCGTAATCTATTGTCCCGACTGCTCTGGGTTTTACCCCAGTATAGCGACCAATCCCTGCATTATTCGCCAAGATATAACCTTCCGGGATGCGCCGATCGGGACCTGGTTCCCTCCCTGCCCCACAATCGTTTGGCTCACTATACACAGCCGTGCCTTCCCACAGTATCCAGCCCGAACCCACAACCGCACCAATTGCCTTCCTTCTGAATAAACTAGCTGGTGGTGTCGGCGCCGTGAGAGTAACTTCCGGTGCGATACCCTTCTCTACAAGTCGCCCTGTCACATACTGCGCGAGGTCCACCACTGATTTGACCGCAGTCCAAGCATTATTGCTTGCCGCTTCTTCTTTTGTACGGCGCTGTTGCATGTCTAAACTCTGTCGATTAGCAGATAGTGCCTGCTGTCGTAGGGTTTCCCGAGAATCCATATCTCCATTTTGGGATATTCTTAGCAAATTGCAAGCAGCAGCGCTTTACTTTTTCAGATGTGAAAGCGTTAGCTCGGTGCGGGCACGCGCGTAGGCGCAATGCTCGCACGGGCCGCCCATGATACTGTCACCGACCGGTGGCATGATGTCACTTTCCATGCAGGATTTCATCTTCTGAAGTGTCGGCTCGACCCAGGCATCGCTGCCGGTGTATGGGATAAGTTTGGTCGTGAACTGTAGCTCGTCACCGAAACCTTCGGTGTCCATGCGAGCGTTGGTGTAGACGAAATAGCCAGTGTCGCTGACAGCGAAGCCATTCTGGCGCAACAGCCACTCGTAGACTTCCAGCTGGCGCTTGTAGCTAATCTGCCAGTCGCTGTCGATACTCACCTCACGGGCCTTGCTGGTTGCCTTGTAGTCCACCACTATCAGCTCACCCTCTTCGTTGGTCCAGACATCGTCCACCGCGCCGAAAACATGCAGATTCGTTGTTTTGTCGAGCGCCACCACCCCTGTAAAATTATACCGCCACGTG
>JBBQTW010000016.1:0-16666 GCA_038234505.1 Saccharimonadales bacterium (SeqCode)
CGTCATTAGTATAACTAGTGGGAAGATGCCAGCGCATAGGAAGCGGTCGCTGACGGCAGGGCTACTGTATTTATTGACGTTTGTGTCGATACCGACGCTGGCGCTGTATAACCCGGTGAAGACTGCGAATTATATCCTGGGCAGCAGTAGTGATGCCTCGGCAATTACCGGCGCACTACTAGAGGTTATCATCGCGTTTGCTGGCATCGCCACGGCGGTGGTGTTGTTCCCGATGCTCAAAAGGCAGAACGAATCGGCCGCACTTGGTCTGGTGGCGGCTCGGATTGTGGAATCCGCCAGTATCCTCGTAGGTGTGGCGTTCCTGCTGACGATAGTTACGCTGCACCAGGCCGGGGCCGGGGCGAATTACTTGCCAGTGAGCCACACGCTGGCGCTGCTATACGACCGTATGTTCCTGCTTAGCCAGAGCTTTATGCCGGCCATCTGCGACCTGTTACTAGGGTTCATGCTGTGGAAGTCGCGGCTGGTGCCGCGTAAATTAGCCGGAATCGGCATCGCCGGCGGGCCGTTGCTGCTAGTTGGCTATGCGTTAGTGATGACTGGTGTGCTGGAGCAGCATAGCTCGGCCGCTGGGCTTACTTCTATCGGCGTCGCCGTGTTCGAGTTATTGCTGGGACTCTGGTTGACATTCAAGGGTTTCAACGCCAAAGCTGTCGCTGCGCTAGAAAAGTAAGGCGTATGAGATGCCGTTACACGGGCAAATTCGATAAAAAATGAGTTAAAATAGATATATGCAAACGAAAACACTTCCTGGTGGGACTAATCACAAATTGCCGCCTGACATGCATAAGCTTATATCTGGTAACAAGCAAATCCTGGATATGTGGCTGGATATTACGCCGTTGGCGCGGAATGAGTGGATTTGCTGGGTCACGACCTGTGCCAAGCAGGAGACTCGTGACAAACACCTAGTAGTCATGCAGGACAAGATGCTGAAGCGGGGCATGCGCCGCCCATGTTGCTGGGTCGGTTGTACCCACCGCACAGACAAGGCCATGAGCGCCACCCAAAAGTGGGTGACTGCCCGCTAGTCGGGGACCGCTGTTATGCTGCGCGCCACACCTTTTCTACTGTTCGACGGTAACTGTGCCGAGGCGATGACGTTTTACCATGAATGCTTGGGTGGCGAGCTAATACTTAGCAAGTTAAGTGATACGCCGATGGCGGCAAATTTCCCGCCAGAGAAGCACGATAGGATTATCAATGCCCAGCTACAGGCCGGGGATATCGATATATCGGCAACCGACTGGATGGCCTCGCCCGACTTCGACCCAGTGCCGGGTAACACCTATGCCATATACGTGACGGGCAGCGGGATGGCGGAGCTGCAACCGATATTCGACAAGCTGCGCGACGGCGACAACAACTCGCGGCTACAAGAGCTACAGGCTATGCCATTTGGCACCTACGGCCAGTTCTACGACAAGTACGGTGTGCAGTGGATATTTCGCGGCGAGCACACAGCTACAGGGTAGTAAGCCAAATCACGGGGTGTTGTAAAGATTATTGGCTTTTTAATTTTTATGCTTAAATGAGCTCAGTTCATTTTAATAAAAAACTAAATAAAGGCACCCCCATGGCCACCGCAAACACTAAAGCAACTTCTACACCGAAGGTGCACCACTATATCCGCACCACGATTTCATCTATATTCGGCTTTATCGCTCTAGCCCTTATAATCGTCAGCATATTAGTCGTCTGGCTCGACCAAACACTTACCAATACCAACGAATATGTCAAAACTGTGGCGCCACTGGTGACCAAGCCAGCTGTCCAGAACTTTGTCGTCGGCAAAGCTAGTAGCGCGCTGCTCGATAACAAAGACGCACCTATACAGGATATTGCCAGCATGCTGCTGCCGGCCGACCAAGTGGCAGGCAAAACCGATGCCCAGCTGAAGGCACAGATAACGCCGATTATCACCGATAGCCTGCACTCCGTGCTAGCTTCACCAGCCTTCGCATCGCTGTGGCGCACCAACAACCGTGATATCCACGCCCAGCTTATAGCGCAGCTCGGTAGCGAATCGCAGACTATCAAGCTCAACTTCCACCCGCTGATAACGGGGGTTATCGACCAGCTAGGAACGACAAAATTAGGTTTTGTGAAAGACAAACTAGCGCCACCGGCCGATGCCGGCCAGGTGACTATCCAGGGCAAGCAATTGGCCAACGTGCGCAAGGTATACAACTATTTTAGGACGGGCATGCTGGTAGTTATCGCCGCGGCGATAGTGGCTTCGGTGCTGTGCGTCTGGATATCGGTACATCACATAAAAACTGTGCGGCGGATTGCCCTGATGACCGGTGTATTCTGTGCGCTGCTGGCTGGACTACTCAGTGCTGCATCCCTGATAAAGACCAGTGGTGACGTGCAGCAGCAGAAGTTTGCTGCGGCCCTGGTAAATGGCATAACCCACGATCTGCGCCTCAGCCTCATAGTTATCGCGGTGCTCGGCATCGGCGGTGCTATCAGTAGTAAGCTGTACAGCTCAAAATTCTCCCGCCGTTCACTGACCACCAAGCGGGCTTAGAACATTTAGTGCTTGCTATGTGACTAATACAGGACTACCGTTAGGTTAAACAGTTGGGGCAAGCCCCGGCACATAACTAAGGAGAATGTCATGGCCACAGACAACAGTTCGTACCCAGCCTCGCTCGATATCGACTATACCGAGCAGCGCAATCAAGTAACTTCGTTTTTTCGCCTGCTGTGGAGTATCCCGGCGCTGGTAGTCGTCGGTTTGCTGAGCGGTGGCGGGGGCAGCTACATGCACAATGCGGCACATTCGACTGCGGCGAGCGGTGGCGACATATTGGGCGGGCTGGCTGCTGCCACGGCGCTGATGATTATTTTTCGGCAGCGCTACCCACGCTGGTGGTTTAACTTCGCCCTAGAGCTGAATAGGTTTTCGACGAGGGTCGGGGCGTATCTGTTTTTGCTAACAGATGATTACCCGTCGACCGTCGACCAACAGGCTGTGCACCTAGAAGTGGCCTACCCAAATGCCAAAAAAGACTTGAACCGCTGGTTGCCGATAGTAAAGTGGCTGCTGGCTATTCCGCACTATATTGTCCTGGGTGTGCTGCTATTAGTAGCTTTCTTTGTGACGATATTTGCCTGGTTCGCCATACTGTTTACTGGCCACTACCCCCGAAACCTGTTTGACTTCGTTGTCGGCGTCGGCCGCTGGGGACTGCGGGTGAATGCCTACGCCTTCCTGCTGGTTACCGACGAGTACCCACCGTTTAGCCTCCGCCGCTAAGCCCGTTTGAAATCACATAGCTGCAGACAGGCGGTTACTGCTATAGTTTAGGTATGATGGAGCGACTAGAGGATGAAGCATTTGGTGTCGATAAACTTTCGGACGCCGAGCTGGTGAACGCATACGCCACTGGCACGGTAACCGGCGAGGATGTCATGCGCCGGCTGCTGGGCAAAGTGGGCCTGGCGAACCGGGCGACAGAAGTGCTGCAGCGGCGTGGTGGTGGCGAACTAACCGACGAAGCCGGGCAGCCGGTAACGGCCGAGAAGTATCTGGCGGTAGCCGGCAACCACGGCGCTGCTAAAATGGCGATTATTAACTTCTTACTAGTGCGCCCAGACCACCCCGAGTACGCTGAGTACTGCGGAGACTTGCGCAGTATGATCGACCATTACCTGCCAGCCGATACGGCTCGCCAAGACTAGCCATGAGTGCCGAACAGGTTGCCGATGTTCGCGATGCCTTACAAGCTTGTAGTTATTTGGCAGAACTGGCGCTACAGGACCAAGCAGCCGCCGAGCGCATGGCTCGGTTGAGTATGGCTAACCCGAATGCGATGGCGGCGCATATCGATACGCAGGCTGCCAGACAGCAAGCTGCCGAAGTTCCCGAGCACAAATTAGCAGCCGCCGAGCTCGCTAAACCGGAGGTTGCCGTCAAGCCGAATGTGGATGTCGCTCCGGAACGCCTTGCGGAAGTGTTGGTTGCAGAGCCACGGGTAGTGGCTGAAGTTGTCGATAGTCGGCCAGAAGCAGTTCGCGAGGTCCTGTATATGGCCGCCGAACAGCGACAGGTACATATAGTGGCGGAGCGCGAACTGGCCGAGGCGCTGGTGATACCCCGTCCTGAGTCAGCAAAAAAACCACTGCTAAGCCGCTCCGAAGTAGTACCGGTGACTACTCGGTCGCCGGCAGCCCTGCGAACTAAGTCGCTCGAAAAGTCGGCAGACCCCGAAGTTATCGCCAAGGACCTAGCTGCAGCAGAAGTCCACCCTACACATGTACGTGTGGAGCACCTGGAAGTTTTAACTGCGCTCGGAGGCGTGCCGGATGCCGGCCAGCGCGAGTTGTCTGCCGAGTCGCCATTAATAGATTCGCTTACTGAGACGGTGGCAGTGCCACAAGTCGCTGAGTTACCCATGGAAGAATACTCCATGCTGTCCGAAGGCTATACAGAACTAACAGAGGTGTTGGTAGATAGCGACCCAGCGGACCTGGAAAATACTAGCGAGTACGCTGTCGCGCCAGATGTTGTGGCGCTGTATGAGCAGCTGCTGGCGCTGGACATGGTCAACTCACCGGAGGCCGAAAACTCAGATACCACCGAGGTTGAGGGCCCTATAGCCGCCCCGGCGCACCAAGATTTTGAGACATTTGTGCTGGATCAGGCAACCCGCAAACTCGAAATCGAAACTGTACCTGTTGCCGATTTGGAGACAATTTTAACTGAGGTAGACGATCGGCCACTCGAGGTGACCATATTGGCGCTGGCAGAGTATCTGCAGGATACACCGGCCGAAAGTCGCCCAGCCGAACTGGTAGCTGATATCGAAGCAATCACCGCCGTGCTGGCAGTAGCCACTCGCGAACAGGCTCCAGACGGAGAGGCGGAGCCGCTGCAGCTCACCCCAGAAATCACCGAGAAACTATTGCGCCTGCTGGAGGACCTAGGCTATCAGCACCCTGCCGAAGCATTGCTGCAGACTGTTACCGATTACGATCTGGACTTTTTATTGCAGGCGTTTGAATATCTGTGTCAGCTGACCCACGAGGAAAATCGCCAAGAATTTGCCAGCCGCCAATTTGGTGCCAGTGTCACCGGCGATGACTCGTTTCGGCGCCGCCTCGGTGCCGGCTTGCTCGGTATGATTACCAAGTTTGCTGCCTAGGGGCAGGATGCAAAACCTATACGCACAGTTAGTTTATTAACTGCTTGCGGCGCGCCTACAGGCTACAATCAGCAATTAATGGTTTAGTAGCCAGCACTGCCCGACTAGCCTCGACTGTCATGCGAATACCAATAGAAAGGAACTATGTCTTTGCTCGAAGCACCAAAAAAGGCTATCGGCCTAGGTTTTAACGCCGCCACTATACCACTGCGTGTAAATCGCTGGGCAGCCCGAATGGCGCTGCGCCAGGTAGGCGATGTCTATCGCCGAGCAACTATCGCCGGACAGGAGCAGGCCGAGGCAATTATTCTAGATATTCCTGCCCACAATGCGCATATCGGTGCCGAGGCGCTGAGCAAGGTGCCAATCGTCGAGGAGTTGCTCGACAAACAAGCGCAGGCGGTTGAGGAGCTGCGAGATATGGGTGCTGAGCCGATAAAGGTGGAGGCGGCTATCCGCCAGCGTCGCAAACTGCAGTTAGATCTCGGAATTTTGCGGGCAACTGGCTACGGCATGCTCGGGAAATCGTTGCAACAAATTGTTCGGAATGATGTACCCGCCGAAATCCCGGCCGATAGCTATCCGCCGGGTGTAGAGACGACCGTCCTGGATGTAGCCGTCGAAAGTCATGTCGAGCCGGCCAAGCTGGACCTGCCAGGTAGTGACAGACAAGATATCGCCACACGGCTCGGGCAGCACAAAGAAGACTTTATGTAGCACACACCACCGGCGCCATCTGGTATTATTAACGGGTGCGGCGCCTTGGCGGAGTAGTTACGCAGCGGTCTGCAAAACCGTGTACAGGGGTGCAAATCCCCTAGGTGCCTCCAGCTCGTTCGATAGCTCCAGCTTCCATGAAAAAGCTGGAGCTTTTTCATTTCCAGCTTCCGTATCGGAGCCTCGCTTGTTCCGTGCCGAGAATCCTCTCTCGGCACGGGTTAGCTCGGTACTTGCTATACTCAGAGGTAATTATGACAGATATGGAATATTTGCAGCGGGCGGTGGAGTTTGCCGAAAAATCGCCAGAGGACGTGAAGTGTGCCTGTTTGCTGGTGCGCGGCGACAAGGTTATTACGGCCCAGTTTAACTCGCAGCACCGCGACAAGATTGCTATCAACCACGCTGAGATAAAAGCTCTGGTGGCGCTAAATTACGAACTCCGCAGCCGCGAACTAGAACGCACCACGGCCTATTGCAGCTGTGAACCCTGCGCAATGTGCCTGACAGCGCTGTCCTATGCCAAAATCGAGCGGATTGTCTATGCCGCATCTATGGCTGATATGTTCCCAGATGACCCACAGGCAAAATTCGACAGTCAAGGATTTGTGGCTGGCCTGAACTTCGTGCCGAAACTCGAGCAGGTTGCTTTGCCATAGGACTCGGACAATCATAAGGCGCTGCGCTATAATGAGCTTGTGCAAAATTCTAATCCAAGGCGCCGGTGGCGACTGAGTAGAATTTTGGGAGGAGGAGCGTAGCACGAGGCCGAAGCTTGTGGCGTTAAGCCAAAACGAGGCACGGTGCGAACGTGACGACGAGGGCGAGTGGCGGAATTGGTATACGCGGCGGACTTAAAATCCGCTGGTCTAAACAACCTTGTGGGTTCAAGTCCCACCTCGCCCACCAACCAAAAAGAACCGGCCTGTTCGGTTCTTTTTGGTTGGTGCATAAACTGCATTGCTCGCGCGGATTACTAGAGTTCATGCCGGCAACACCACAAACTACCGGAATAGGGGGCTAGCAGCTGCCTATCAGCGACCAATCTGAGGTATAATTCTCTCTAATGAAGAAAATCGGTAAAGCTTTGGTATTGGCTGTCCTGAGCTGGCAACTCAAGCGGCTACTAAAGCGCAATCACCCCAAAACCGTCGGCGTCGTGGGCAGCTACGGCAAAACCAGCACTAAGCTGGCCCTAGCGGCGGTGCTGGCCAGCGGGATGCGCGTCCAGTATCAGGATGGTAACTACAATGACATCGTGACAGTGCCGCTGATATTTTTCGGTGAGGAGCTGCCGAGTCTACTGAACCCATTTGCCTGGACGTCACTGTTCCTGCGTAACGAGGCCAAGCTGCGCCGAGCGTATCCATACGACGCTGTTGTGCTAGAGCTGGGCACCGACACGCCTGGCAATATCGCTGCCTTCCAGCGCTACCTGCACCTAGACCTCGCAGTCGTGACGGCTATCGCCTACGAGCACATGGAATTTTTTGCGGACATCGCTGCCGTGGCGGCGGAAGAGCTGGCCGTGCAGACGTACGCCGATAAACTGCTAATAAATACCGACCTGTGTGATGCTAACTATCTGGCTGGATTGAGCAAGCCAGTCATAACCTACGGCTCAAACGGGGTAGGCGACTTCCAGGCGGTTAACGTCACCGAACAGGCTGATATGTTGCAATTTGCTATCCAAAAAGATGGGCAACCGTTGCTGAGCGCCGAGTGCGAAAATTCGTCGCGCTCCGTCGTTTATTCGGCGACCGTTGCTGCGGCCGTGGCCGACGCATTTGGCATGAGCAGCGAGCAAATTACCCGCGGCATTGCCACTATTCACCCGGCAGCTGGCCGGATGCGCCGCTTTAGCGGCATTAATGGCACGACTATCCTCGACGACACGTACAACGCCAGCCCGGAGGCTGTCAAAGCATCGCTCGACACGCTGTACGCCAGCCCGTTGCAACCAAAATTTGCCTTGCTCGGTAGCATGAACGAACTCGGTAGTTTCTCGCCAGATGCCCATACCGATGTGGGCGAGTACTGCGACCCGACACAGCTCGACACTGTCCTAACACTCGGCAGCGATGCTAATAAATACTTGGCCGAGGCCGCCCGCCAGCGCGGCTGCAAAGTTATGGAATTCACCAGCCCCTATGCCGCCGGCACATACCTAGCCGAGAACCTGCCAGCCGGGGCGATTGTACTGGCCAAAGGCTCGCAGAACGGCGTGTTTGCGGAGGAAGCTGTCAAGCTGCTGCTCGCCGACCCGGCAGACGCAACCAAATTAGTCCGCCAGAGCGAGTACTGGATAAAGCGCAAAAAGAAGCAATTTAACGCTTGAGCGCCATCTCTACGAGTTGAGCACATAATTCGGACATCGGTATACCGGCCGTGGCAGCCATTTTGGGGAACAAACTCTGTTCTGTGAGGCCGGGGATAGTATTAGTTTCCAGTAAAAATAAGTTGCCCATCGCATCACACATTATATCGGTCCGAGAGAAATCCCGACATCCGGTTAGCTTGTGAGCTTTGAGAGCTAGCTGTTGGGCTGCTCTCTGAACTTTCTCGTCTACATTCCGCGGTGGGCATAGTTCCTGAGTGGCGCCATTGTACTTATTCTCGTAATCAAACTCGCCACCTGGTGGAGGAATAATCTCGATAATAGGTAGTACTTGTGTACCGAGCACCCCGACAGTTAATTCGGTGCCTTCAATCAGTTTTTCCAGTAGCATTTGCCGGTATTCGCTTAATACCCGGCTCAGATGTGCTTCATCAACGTGGCTAACATCCCGCGCCAGTATTGTATCTATACTCGAGCCACCTTTTGGCGGCTTTAAAACGTAGGGGTGCTCGGAGAGTTTAGACTGCTTAAAATGCTCGTCGTCTACTAGCTCACCAGGGGCTACCGGCATGTTGTTAGACATTAGCAAGGCACGGTAGTTCCACTTGTCAAAACACAGTTCAGACGAATGAACACCGCTTCCCACATACCGTACGCCCAGACGTTCTAGTTGGGATTGAGTGATACCATCTTCGCCACCCGAACCATGAAGAGCCGAAAATACGACATCGCAGCCGATAACGGCCTGGCCAAGGCTGGCTGGTGCTTCTGCCGGATCGTATAACACACTATCGTAGCCTGCCTGCCTCAACGCGGCCGACACATGTGCTCCTGATAGCAATGAAACTACACGTTCGTCGGAGCTGCCGCCATAAAGAACTAGTACTTTTGTCATGCCCACAGTATAGCCTACATCTCTGTTATAATTTCTTGAGATGCAGCGCTATAATCCAAAAGAAATCGAACCAAAATGGCAGGGTATTTGGGATGAGACGGGTGTCTACACCGTCGACTTGCAGAGCAGCAAGCCCAAATACGTCGCCATGGGTATGTTCAACTACCCCAGCGGCGCTGGTATACACATCGGCCACGCGCTCAACTACACCATAAGTGATGTAAAAGCCCGATTTAAACGCCAGCAGGGCTACGAGAGCTACCACCCCGTTGGCTGGGACGCCTTTGGCCTGCCCGCCGAGAACTACGCTATCAAGGCCGGCGTCAGCCCACAGCAGAGTATGGCTACCATTATCCCGGACTACCACAAACAGTACAAAGCCATGGGGTGGAGCAACGACTGGGAAAAGGAAATCGCTACTCACTTGCCGGAGTATTACAAATGGACGCAGTGGATTTTCAGCGAAATGTATCGGAACGGACTGGCCTACCAAGACAGTCGCATGCAATGGTGGTGCGAGCAGGACGCAACGGTTCTGGCCAACGAACAAGTCATAGACGGCAAGTGCTGGCGCCACGACGGGCCAGATGACCCGCTGGTGCAGAAAAAAGAAATTAAGCAGTGGTTTTTCAAAATCACCGACTACGCCGACGAACTGCTGGCGGCCACCGATAGCCTCGACTGGACCGAGAGCGTCAAGCTCGCCCAGAAAAACTGGATAGGCAAGAGCACTGGTGCCGAGATAACATTCAAGGTCAATGGTACCGACATGTCCGTGGCGGTGTTCACGACCCGTCCAGATACGTTATTCGGGGCGACATTTATGGTACTGGCACCGGAACATGAGCTGGTTGCACAGGTGACGACAGAAAACCAAAAGGCAGTTATCACCGAGTACGTTGCTGCAGCCGAAAAGAAGTCCGAACTGGAGCGCCAGACCGAGAAAGACAAGACGGGCGTGTTCACGGGATCATACGCTCTCAATCCCGTCAACGGCCAGCCTATACCGATATGGGTGGCCGACTATGTCTTGGTGGGCTACGGCACGGGAGCTATCATGGCCGTCCCGGCGCACGACGAGCGCGACAGCGAATTTGCCCGGAAGTACGACCTGCCCATCGTGCAAGTAGTGAAGCCCACGGATGGTACTAGCGACGCGCTATTTACCGGCGAAAGTGTCATGCAGAACTCTGGTGAATACGATGGCCAACCCTCGGCCGAAGTGCGCGAAAAAGTCGTCGCAGCGCTGGCGGACAAAGGTGTCGCCAAGGCCACGACGAACTACAAAATGCGCGACTGGAGCGTCAGTCGGCAGCGTTACTGGGGCGCACCGATTCCAATTATCCATTGCGCACAGTGTGGCCCGCAGCTAGTACCCGATGAGCAACTGCCGGTCATCTTGCCGGAGCTCGATGACTTCAAGCCGATTGGTGATGGACGCAGCGCGCTTGCGCGGGCAACCGACTGGCTGAAGGTGAAATGCCCAAACTGCGGCGGTGACGCTGAGCGCGAGACCGACACACTCGACACCTACATCGACAGCAGTTGGTATATGTACCGTTATTTTGACCCACACAATCAGCACGCCATATTCGATAGTAAACTTGTTAAGCATTGGGAGCCGATAGATTTTTATAATGGGGCAGACCATGCCACGGCGCACTTGCTGTATGCGCGTTTTATCGGGCACTTTTTCCATCGTATCGGTTTGGTCGACGAGCCTGAGCCGTTTAAGCAGTTTTTATTCAACGGCAAAGTCACCGCCAGCGACGGCCAGATGTTCAGTAAGTCGAAGGGCAACGGTGTCGACCCGCTGGAAATTATTAATCAGGGCTATGGCGCCGACGCCCTGCGCTTGTATTTGATGTTTGCCGCGCCGCTCGATACGTGGGTCCGCTGGGATCCACAGGGTGTGCCAGGTGCCCACCGTTTCCTGTCGCGCCTGTGGACGTTGGTGCAGGAATATCACGATGCCAGCGACACTATCCAAAGCGAAGACGTTCAGAAACAGCTCGGCCGTATCAGGAGCGCCATGATACGCAAAATGACGCTTGACCTCGAAGAAAACCGCTATAACACGGCAATTGCCAGCGCCATGGCTGCTCTGAATGACCTGTATAAGCTCAAAGTAGATAATCTGTCTAGACACGACAGCTGGCAATACGCCCTGGAAGCTGTCGTGGCTTGCGTGGCACCATTCGCACCTCATATTGCCGAGGAACTGTGGCACCAGCTGGGCCACAGTAGCACCGTCAACCGTGACAGCTGGCCGCAGTGGGACGAAGCCGCACTCGTTGAAGACACCGTTACTATCGCAGTCCAAGTAAATGGCAAACTACGCGGCGAAATCCAGATTGCCCCCGACACCGCAGAAGCTGAAGTTATTGCGGCGGCGACCGCCACCGACCGCGTCAAAGCCCATACCGAGCGCCACGAAATCGTCAAAACTATCTACGTGCCCGGCAAAATCGTCAATATTGTCGTCCGCTAGCGCCTTGCTAACAGCGGTAAATTTTGCTACAATTGAGCCCAAGTTGTAACGTCCGAGCATTTATCCGGACAGATAAGGAGTCATAATTTCTCATGGGTAAACCCAAGAAACGAACCAGCCCGCGCAAGTCTGGCACCCGCCGCAGCCACTTGGTGCTCAAACTAGCCCGTAAAGTTAATGCCAAATCACCGGTCAAAGTCCGCACGACCGTTCGTGAAAGTGCTAAAAAGGTCTCGGCTTAAGCTTTAGACCATAGTTCGTAAGCTATACTGGAAACGTATAGCATAAACGGAAACCTTAAAAATGGCATCCAACCGTCACCTTGGCCGTATCATCGCTCTGCAAACGCTCTACGAGCAGGATTTTCGGCGCGATGCCGGCGATGATGCGTTCGACCTCGAGGCCGTACTGCAGCGCAATATCGCTCGCTACGCCGAAATGGTCGACGATGTCGAGTTTGTCCGTTCCCTGGTGGCCGGCGTTACGGCACATGCTCAGGAATTAGACATACAGCTGCAGCCAATAGCCCCGGAGTGGCCGATAGACCAGATAGCCCGCATGGACCGCGCCGTGCTGCGTATCGGCCTGTACGAGCTGCAGAACGAGGCTGATGTGCCGCCTAAGGTTGTTATCAACGAAGCCGTCGAGCTAGCCAAAGCCTTCGGCGGCGAGAACTCTAGTAAATTTATTAACGGCGTGCTGGGCACGGCCCTCCGTAATATTACCTGCGAAACAGCCGACGACAAACCAGCCACTAAACCTAAAACCGCTACTAAAAAAGCCCCTATAATTACCAAAAAACCAGCGAAGGAAACTGGCGATGACAAATAAGCCAAACGACACCGACAACGCCGACAGCCGTCAGCCACGCCAAGATCCACCAGATCTACAGCCAGATAAATTGCGGCGTTTCCCAACCCCTAAACCCATCCAAGGTTTTCGTAACTTTGTGTCCAAACGCCGCCCAATTATCGAAGAAGTCGTGCGCGAGACAACATCTGGCGGTATTGTCTACCGCAAAACCAAGGACAATGCTGTCGAAATTCTGTTAATTCAGGACGCCAAAGGTCGCTGGACTATCCCGAAGGGCCACGTCGAGGAGGGCGAGGAAACCAAAGCTACCGCCGAGCGCGAAATCCAAGAAGAAACTGGCCTGCAAGATATGAAAGTCGGTACCTGGCTTGGCAAGGTCAATTTCCGCTATCGCCGGGCGCACACCCTGGTGCTGATGACGATGCATATTTTCTTGGTCGAGGGCATGGGCGACACCAACAAGTTGGTCGGCGAAGACTGGCTGATGGATATCAAATGGATGCCAGCCACCGAGGCTGTCGACAAAATCGCCTATGATGATATCGGCAAGCTTATCCTGGTGGGTATGAAGCGCGTGCGCGAGGGTAAAACATAGCTCTATGGATATATCGCTGTACCAAAAATTTGCTACCGATACACTTGGTGTCACCTTCAACGACATTGAGCTGCTGGTGACGGCCTTTACCCACCGATCGTACCTGAACGAGCATAAAAAGACCGTGCACGCCCACAACGAGCGCCTGGAGTTCCTGGGCGACGCCGTGCTGGAGCTGGTCTCCACCGAGTTTCTCTACGGCAACTACCCCGACCCGGAAGGTATCCTGACTAACTGGCGCAGCAGCCTGGTGCGCACGGAGAGCATTAGTGCCGCCGCTAGCCGCTACGAATTTGAGCCACTGCTGCGGCTGAGCCGCGGCGAAAAGCGCGGAACCGAGCGCGCCCGCGCCCAGATATTAGCCAACAGCTACGAAGCGGTTGTCGGGGCGCTGTACCTGGACCAAGGCTACGATGCTGCCGCCAGATTTATTACTGAAAGCCTGCTGACTACCTTCGACGAAATCCTAAAAACTGGCTCTTGGATGGACCCCAAATCACACCTCCAGGAACTAGTGCAGAGCCAGGATGGCCAGACCCCCGTCTACCGGATTATCGAAGAAACTGGCCCCGACCACGACAAGATGTTCACTGTTGGCGCGTTCGTCGGCGAAACCCTCAAGGGCCAAGGCCAGGGCCCCAGCAAACAGCACGCCCAGCAAAAAGCCGCCGAAGCCGCCCTGGCCGCCTACGCGAAGACCAATTGACATATTTGACAACACCGCTCCGCTTAACTACTCTTAAGCGTAAGAGTAACAAAAGGAAAATAAGCATGAAGTTAAATCAAAAAGGTTTCGCGCATTGGATCGCGCCGGTCCTTGTCGTAGTAGCTATCGGCGGCCTTGGCACGCTGTTCTTGACGTTAAGCCATGCCGATACACAACCAGCGTCAGTGCTAGTTACAAATGTTGGTAGTGGCGCGCACGATCCCATTACCATATACCTCAAGGACACCACTGATTCGGTCGGTAATAGTAAATCTACCTATAGTGACGTCAATAATCTGTCCATCGTAAATCCTACGAAATTTGCGGTCGAGGTCTCGATTGTGGGACGCCCAAACGCAGCATATTATGGCCGCGACCTTTATCTGTATAGCCAGGCAGCCGATGCCTACGCGCCGGCCACAAACTTAGTCGCGGACAAAGCCTACACGGTCATACAGCCTCTTGCAAAAGGCGGTTATAAACGAACCGTCAGAGCAGGGATGTTCGCATATCCCAATATGTGCGATATGTTGGGAAGTCTTGGTTTTAATATCCAAGGTGCGGGCGGCTGGTACAAAGTCAAAGTTTGTTCGCTCAATGACACGACGACAACCATACATCGATTGTTCTAAATTCGGTTGAGCAGTAGGGCAAACTGCTAGCCACCAAAATCCAATACTTAGATTTGATGATATTGACAACAGAGGTGGTTATCTGTAAAATAGTGTGAGTCTTAACAATTAAACCAAGGAGATAGGGATGTTAGTCATTCGTATGCAGCGTACCGGTCGTAAAGGCCACGCTCAATTCCGCGTCGTAGTCCAAGACTCGCGCCGGACCCCTACCAGCGGCAAAATCGTTGCCGCACTCGGTAGTTACAATCCTCATACTAAAACCGCACAGCTGGACAAAGAAAAAGCTGCGCATTATCTAGAGCATGGTGCTCAGCCGTCGGAGCGCGTTACCAAGCTTTTGACCGCCGAAGGCGTCAAACTCCCGAAGTGGGTTACGCCCGCCACTAAAAAGACCAGCGCTGTTCGCAACAGCGACAAGCTCCGCCGCAACCGACCACCAGAGCCAGTGGAAGAAGCTGCGCCCGAAGAGCCAGCAGCTGAAGCCGAAGTGGCCGAAGAAGCTGCCACCGAGCCGGTAGCCGAAGCTAGCGAAAAAGTTGCAGCCGAAGCCGAGGCGCCAGCCGCCGAGGCCGAACCAGCCGAGGCGCCTGTCGAGCCTGCAGCCGAAGAAACAGCCGCTGACACAGACAAAAAATAGTTTTGAACCGTGGCTGTAGCCAAATTCCTTACAGTCACCGCCGTAATTTTTGCTATAATCTGCCCTTAGACCGCGATAAATGTGCAGGAGGAGAACTAGATGAACACCAGCATTGACCAACAATTCGTCGAATTTGTCGTTAAATCCCTCGTCGGCAACCCTGATGCAGTCCAGGTCGAACGTCGTATCGACGAAAAGGGCGTACTGCTCGAGCTGACTGTCGACCCAGAAGACCTCGGCCGAGTAATCGGCAAGCGCGGTGCAACTGCGCAGAGCTTGCGCACACTGCTGCGCGCCCTGGGCACCAAGAACGAAGCCCGCTACAACCTCAAAATTGTTGATAACGGTGAGCCGCCAGCTGGCCGCCCACCGCGCGCCGATGATGCTGCCAGCCCAACTACAGACAGCACAACCCCAGTCGCAGCTGCCGATGACGCCGACACCCCAGCAGCTAAGCCTGCCCCAGTTCCTGCGCTCGATGACGATGACCTGCCAACCACCGCAACCGTCCAAGACCACAGCGATGTCTTAAGCAAAACGCGCAAAGAACTCGAAGAGCTCGACGACCTAGACGTCTAGCGACTAGCCAGCCGGAACAACCGAGTAAATTCAAAAAAGCCTTGTAATAAAGCATAAGCTTTTTTATAATCAGGACTAGTCTTCAAGACGAAAACCCCCAAAATTAAAAATTCGGATAAGCTCATGCGAGCCACCCTTCGCCGCCAAGGCTACGAAGGATTGGGAGCTTTATGTGACAAAACGAACTCCAGAAATGGGGTTCTTTTTGGTTGTGATAAAATATAAGTAATGAAAATTCAAGTTATTACTCTGTTTCCGGAGATGTTTACTGGAGTGTTCGGAGGCTCGATGCTGTGGAAGGCTGCCGACCGCGGCATCGTAAGCTATGAGTTCCTGAACCTGCGCGACTATGGGCTAGGCCCGCGCAAGCGGGTAGATGACACGCCATATGGTGGTGGTGATGGCATGTTACTGATGGTAGAGCCCCTGCTGGCAGCTATATCCGAGGCCAAGCTACGTGACCCAGCTGCGGTTGTCATCTTGCCGACGCCGCGCGGCGAGGTGTACAAACAATCCCACGCCAAAGCATTTGCAGCTGACAGCAAAGGCCTTGTCCTGGTGTGTCCACGCTACGAAGGCTACGATGAGCGGATTACGAAATGGATCGACCACCAGTTCTGCGTGGGTAGCTACGTGCTGACTGGTGGCGAACTGCCAGCAATGACCATCATCGACAGCATCGTGCGGCTGCTGCCTGGCGTGTTGGGCGGCGAAACGAGCGCCGATATTGAGTCGTTCCAGGATGATGATATCAGTATTGAGTTCCCGCAGTACACTCGACCAGAAGATTTCCAGGGTATGAAAGTCCCCGATGTCCTGCTGAGCGGCCACCACGCCGAAATTGCCAAATGGCGCAATTCTAACAGCCGATAGTCCGCCGACTCGCGCTATACTAGTAGCTGAGAAAGTAATTGGAGGGTACCGATGAAACTATTTTCTATCAAGCCAGTTTATGCACACTGCGATCTGCCGTGTGGCGTATATGACCCGGCGCAGGCACGGATTGAGGCTCAGAGTGTTTTTGCTATTCAGACCAAAATGCAAGACTTCCAGGGCGATGATCGCGTGCGAGCTATTATCATCAAA
>JBBQTW010000017.1:0-15489 GCA_038234505.1 Saccharimonadales bacterium (SeqCode)
GAACGTGATATGCCGGCGAATAGCGCCCCGACCTGGACAACCCCAATCAGCATTGCCCGGCCCAGACTGAGGTGGTCGCTGACTACTTTGGCGGTTTTGTCCACTGAAAGTTCATCGCTAGTGGCTGCAGCGGGATGGCGCTGGCGTGGTCGATTGCGCTGAGCGGTCTTGACCACTTTGTCGCCTCTAATAAGGATAAAACCATTGATTGTAATAAAGATAATTGCCGCAAACGGCTTGGCGAACTGGGTTCGCAATGTGTGCTCAAATACCAGGCCGATCAACCCAGCCGTTGCCGTGGCGGCGACCAGGAGCCATGCGAGCTTAGCGTCGGCATCGCCAGTGAGTTTGTGAGTACGCAGGCTACGGAAAAAGCCGCGGATAATCCGTACCCATTCCGCTCGGTAGAAAATGAGTAAAGCGATAGCCGTCGCGACGTGTAGGACAACTAGCAGTGTCAAAAAGCCTGAGTTTTTGGCCGTTTCGGCCTTGAGGAGATTGTGCCAACCGAAAAGGTTTGCGATGAGCACTGAGTGCCCTAGGCTGGAGACGGGGAAAAGCTCGGTGATACCCTGCACGAGCCCAAGAATTATTGCTTGCAGGTAAGTAATCATTGCTAATCAGTATACCAAAACCGGTGGCTTAGACGGGGCCTTCCGAGCCGCTCACGTAGCTTTGTATGTTATCGCCATTGCTGGCCCAAGCCTGAATAATTGGCTCAATTACACGCCAGCTCGCCAGTACTTCGCCGCTGGTTGCAAACAGTGTTCGGTCGCCACGGACGGCATCTACCAACACCCGTTCGTAGGCACCCGGGTGGTCACTATCGATGCCAAAGGCTTGGCTGTAGCTAAAGTCCATCACGGCTTCTTGGAGCTCGTCGACGAAACCCGGGCGCTTGACACGCAACTGTAGATGTATGCCCTCGTTTGGCTGTAAACGGAATGTTAGGGTGTTGGTGGCGGCTGACTGGTCCTGCGGGTTGGTAAACGTCATGACAATTTCCGTGCGCTTTTCACGCAATGCCTTACCGGTGGTGATAGCGATGGGTGTACCTTGCCAGCGCTCGCTGTCAATATGGAGTATGAGTTGAACATAGGTTTCGGTGGTTGAGTCCGGGTTGTTGACCTCCGCTTTGTAGGTGTCGTATTGAGCGCGAACGGCATCTGTCGGATCGGCCGGTGCAATTGACTCGAGCAGTGCTTGGCGGGCTTGGTGGATATGATTGCCGTCGAGCTGCGCCGGCAAGTCCATTGCAGTGATAGCCAGTAGCTGTAGTAAGTGGCTCTGGACCAGGTCGCGTAAGGCGCCGAGGCCTTCATAGAAGTTTTTGCGGCCTTCGATACCTATTTTCTCGATGGCTGTGATATCGATACGCTCGATATGCAGACTGTTCCAGATACCGGCAAAAACAGGGTTATGAAGCCGAAAGCTCAAGATATTTTGCACCGTTTCCTTCGCCAGATAGTGGTCGATTCTAAATACCTGCTCTTCGCGGAAGACCTCATCGGTTTTGGCGATAAGTTCTTGGGCGCTCGCCAGGTCGTGGCCGAATGGCTTTTCGACCAGCAGCCGCGTCGCGGCCTTGTCGTGCTGACAACTTGTATTGAGCCCAGACACACCAAGGTTATGGACGACCACATTGAAAACCGCCGGTGGGATTGATAAGTAGTAGAGCCGGTTCATGCACATGCCATGCGTGTCTTCGAGCTGGTTGAGGTGCTCGCGCAGCTTGGTATAATCACTGGCCTCGCCCGGGTCGAACTGTAGCAGTTCTGTCTTATCGCGCATGGCTTTGAGTGCCACCGGATCACAGACATTATCAACTTCGTTGATGCAGAGTTCTACCTGGCTAAACAGTTGGTCAGCCGTCATGTCTTGGCGGGTAAGGCCAACAATTGTGGTGTGCTCGTGCAGCAGCTGGTCCTTGAAAAGATGGTAAAGAGCCGGCAATAGATAGCGCTTGGACAGATCACCAGTTATGCCGAAGATGACAATAATGGTTGGGTCGAGGTTACCAGCCTGACTCATTTGTCGCCGTTGATAGCGTGTCCGCCGAATTTATTGCGCATAGCGGCCAGCATCTGAGTTGTAAAACTAATATCGCCGTTTCGCGAGGCCGCTCGCACATCGAGCGATGCCTGCAGTACGGGCATCGGGATATTCATCGCTTGGGCGGTTTCTAGTGTCCAACGACCCTCGCCGTTTTCGGATACGTAGCCGTCGATACCCTCCAATGTCGGGTTTTCCTGCAGTGCGTCCCGGCTGAGCTCGTTGAGCCACGAGGTAATAACGCTGTGGTGTTGCCAGACATCGCCTGCCGCTGCCAAATCAATCTGTTTGAACGGCCCCTCGTGCAGGATGCGGTAGCCCTCGGCCAGGGCCTGCATCATACCGTATTCAATAGCGTTGTGGGTCATTTTGACAAAATGCCCGCTGCCACTTTCGCCGAAGTAGGCGTAGCCGCCTTCTGGTGCGGCAAGTATTTTTACGGCTGGCTCAATAGCTCGGAATGTTGCCTCGTCGTCGCAGCCGGCCATCATACAGAAGCCGTTCTGGTAGCCCCACACGCCACCACTGGTGCCAATATCGACGAGTGTCGATCCGGCGGCTTTGACGGTTTCGTTGAGCTGCTTTGTTAGATTGAAATTGGAGTTGCCACCATCGATGATAACACTGCCCCGCGGGATAATCTTCAACCAGGCATCGACCTCAGCATCGACAGTTTCGGCCGGTAGCATAATCCAGATAACAACCTGCTCGCCCTCGAAGGCATCGAGGACATCCTGCTTTTCGTAGGCCCCGATAGCCCCAAATTCAACGGCGTGGTCAATTTTGTCGCGGCTGCGGTTGTGGGCGATAAGGGTGTGCTCGCTTTCAGCGAGCTTTTGGGCAATCTGCATGCCCATGCGGCCAAGGCCATGGATAGCTATTTTCATACGTCTTGTTTTATACCTCCATTTAAAGTTCGAGAATCAAAATCAGTAGCGAGATAGTCATTTTCCTGGGACAAAGTATAGCGAACTATGCTGCGAAGCAAAAAATTGCTAACTTGCGCTGATTTTGGTTCGCAGAATAAATTGGTGGTATCAATCAAGTCGCTAGTCTCCTATTTGGTCATTATATATGTAGGCTTCTGCTAACTCTTTGAGTATTTGTGACGGTTGATTTTCGAGATCGATTGTTTCGTCGCGGAGCCGGGTTAAGGCCTCTAGCTTTGGCTTGCCAAAAGCGAAGACATAGGCGGCATCGATATGGCGCAGCGCATCAAACGTCATCGTAACGCGGGTGTAATTGGCGGCCTCGTAGCCGGTAATCCAGCCGGTAGCTTTGACGGCTGGCGAACCGGGTAATATGCCAGCAATATGACCATCCGGCCCAATACCAAACTGGCCGATAACTTTGTCGGCGTGGTCTATTGCCCGCTCGAGTGCCTGGGAGTAGCGTTCCTGTGTTTCTTCCATCGAAAATCCGGGCTCCAGCATGGGCACCCATATGGCGTCTTTGGCTTGGAAGCCGGCGTCTTGCAGCTGGCGAGCGTTAGAGTGTATATGACCGACTTCTCCGTAGCGTTCATCAGTCATGAATATCGCTAGTTTTTGGGTTAATTCATCCGGCAAGTCGTGCATAACCTCTACGACAGCCGCAATACTTGAGCCGCCACCTATCAGCCACAGGACGCGTTCGCTTTTGGCAAGCTCGGTTTCGAGTCGCTTTGCTAGCGCAACCGCGCCGGGCCGTACATCCTCCACTTTCAGAAATTGCATACCCTTATAGTACACCGCCCGAACTGTTTCCTAAAAGACTTGCCCTGTCATGATAAAAGTGTCAAAAAGTATTGATAAATCATACTACTTATGCTATAATATCTCTAACATTGCAAATTGCAGTGGTGGAGATATTATGAGAAGCCAGTTATTTATGCGTCGCAAACTGTTAATACAGTCCATAGGTATGTCTAAGCAGCGCCTTCTATTGCTTACGGTAACCATTTTTGCCATATTATTCGCGGCCGCCGCCGTTTACTTTACTGGTGGCCTCCAAAATCGCACCGCCCTAGCGGCATCCGTTGGAGCGAGCAGTACGAAGGCGCACATTCAGTCATGCCAGCCCGTCGTTAGCACCATACCATCTGCTTTGCAGCTGGCGACTGCTCCGGTTGGTCTCACGCAGCTAATAGATAGTCCGACTCTCTACGCTGTTTATGGTACAACAGCAGCCGATTTGCAGGCACAAATAGCCAGCTGTGCACCCTCCGACAATAGTCCGGGCGCCGAGTACACGGCTGCGACACGTTATCAACTAAACTGGTTATATCAATACACTGTAGCTAACGGGCGCTGCACAATAGGTGATGTCCGCGTCGGTCTGCATATTACGCAGGATATGCCCAGTTGGCAGCCGGTTGGCACTGGTTCGAGTCACTTATACAGCAAGTGGGGCAAATTTATGGCTAATCTGCAAACGCACGAAGCCGGCCATACTGCCCTCGATAAACAGTATGCCGCGCAACTACTCAGTGATTTACAGAATTTTCCGCCAACTGATTGCAATGATTTGGATGCCAGCGTGCGCCACCTCACCGATACCGATGTTGCGGTGCTCAATCAAGCAAATGACAACTACGACTCAACTACCGATCATGGCGTTACTCAGGGCGCAGTTCTACCACGCTAATACCGACTTCTACAGCCATTTTTTGCGGTTGAAGAACGATATCGTCACGGCGGCTATCACCGCCATGAGCAGGAGAACGCTCGGGAAGGCATAGCGCCAGTGCTCCATCGGTACGGCAACATTCATGCCCCAAATGCCACTGACAATAGTCGGGATGGTTAGAAAAATGGCGATAGACGTCAGGCGCTTAAACGTCGCGTTTAGGTTGGTAGTGGCGATAGCGTCGTAGGCGGCCCGCATATTACCAAGTGTGCGCAACCGACCACGTAGCTGCTCTATCAACTCCGATGTCGAGCGTTCGATATCTTCGATAATATCGCGATCTTCCTCGTACAGACGCAGATATTTACCATTTAACAGCGATGTTAGGAGTAGTGCCTGCGGCTGCAAGGCCGACAGGAACTCGTTCAGATCTTCCTCTTGTTCGATAATACCGATAAATTCGCGCTTGCTAATCTCGCCCTGACGCATGCGGGCGCGCAGCTGCAGGATGCGTTTGGCCAGGCGGTTTTGTTGGCGTTCGTAGGATAGATTTATCTCGGCGAGTATTTGGAGTAATGTCTTGGTCTTCTGTGTCGTGATAACATCGACGATATTGTTAGTCATGCGCTCCAAAATAGGGGTGTTCGTCCGCACCACGCAGAGCAGTTGGTCTTCGGTAACGATAATTAGTAGTGGCTCGGTGGCGATTTCGACACCCTCTGGGTGGCAGTAACGGGTGTAGATGTAGACATGCTTGTCCTCGACATCTATACGCGGGGCTTCGTATTGGTCAACGGCGTCGGCGAGGTTGTCACGGTCCAGCTTGAAGTCCTCGGCCAGTTGGTCGAGTTCGGCCTCGGACGGCGCCGTTACAACCACCCACGAACCTATCCGAGGGCTGTCCAGGATCTGTAGTTCGCGTTCACTGGCTCGACTGTAGTAGTTGGTAGTCATGGGGTTATTGTAACTTAGCGCAGCGGCAGGCTGCTAGGCTTCCTCAGCGAGGTTAAGTTGCTCTTCTAAAGCCTGCACGCTAACACTTTTTAAATGTCGTGACTTAAGCTTGAGGTGATTGAGTTCCAGCGGGGTCAAATCTCCGGAAGCGTTGGGTTCAACGATGAAAAAGCCTTCGCGTATCGCAAGCACCTCGTCGGTGCCATCGATATTCTCGATTTGCCCGAATAGGCCGTTGGTGAGTATTACGCTGGCTGCGTGTAAACCGTAGTCTGTCGCAAGTGGTGATTTTTCAGGGAACAGGCGGTGGCGTTTGTCAAAAAATCTAGTGTGTACTCGCTGCCCAGAATAGTTAGCTTGACCCATACCGGTCACAAATGCTGGCACGATAACGGGCAGAGCGTCATCGGCGCGTGAGAGGCAAAGTCCGTACAAGCCATTGATAGCAACGGTCTGCTGCTTGATGGGCGACAGGCCAACGACCTGTTCTCTCACACGTCGTTCGCACAGTTGTTTATACGTCAGTCGAGTATTGCCAGATTCGCCAGACACCATGGCTGTTAACCTATCGTGGAGACGAAAGTTAGGGCGTAACCGGTATTACCAGCACGGCCGGCGCGGCCGATACGGTGCACGTAGTCTTCGTAGCTCTGTGGCTGGGTGTAGTTGATGACGTGGCTAATGTCTTTGACATCGATACCACGGGCAGCAACATCGGTGGCGACCAAGATTTTAATCTTGTTCTGTTTGAACTTGTCCAGAGCGCGCTGACGCTGACCCTGCGATTTACCACCATGTATAGCATCGGCGTCAAAGCCGCGGGCAACCAGTTCGTTACTGAGTCGTTCGACACTGCGCTGGGTTTCGTCGAAAACTATAACTTTGCTGACATCTGGGTTATTGAGGATATCATGCAGTTTTTCGACTTTTTCCATGTTGCCAGCGTACTTGACGACATCCTGGTGGATGTTGTCGGCGGTTTCGCTGACTTTCAGGCTAATAGTGACTGGGTCTTTGGCAAATGACTGGATGAGGCTTTTGACTCGAGTGTCGAGTGTCGCCGAGAAAAACAGTGATTGGCGATCGGCGCTGAGGCTGTTGAGGATTTCGCGGACAGCGTCCACGAAGCCCATGTCCAGCATGCGGTCGACTTCGTCCAGCACAACAATATTGAAGTGCGATAGGTCGAGCGTACCCTGGCCCTGGTGGTCTTTGATACGGCCGGGTGTACCGACGACGATACGGGGCTTGTTGCGGAGGTCACGCAGCTGCGGACCCATCGGTGAGCCACCAATAAGGATGGCGCCGGTGACACCACTGCCCTTGCCAATACTGCGCATTTCCTGCTCGATTTGCTGAGCCAGTTCGCGGGTCGGCGCGACGATGAGGGCGCGACTGTCTGCAAAAGTCATTAACTGATGCAGAATAGGCAAACCGAAGGCTGCAGTCTTGCCAGTGCCGGTGTTGGCGATGCCAATAACATCGTAACCTTCTAGGGCAACTGGAATAGTCTGGTCTTGGATAGGTGTCGGTGTGACATACCCCTTAGCTATAACATTGGCTTTGATAAGGTCGTTGACCTCAAACTCGGCAAATGTGTGCATCGGCACGTATTCTTCACCGATTACAATTGGTACGGCGGCTTTTACGAAGCGGCTCGGGTCGATATATTGACCACGGCGCTTATTGCCGCCAGAACGGCGCTGGTTGCTGCCACCAAAGCTACTAGAGCCCGGGCGACGACGGTTGGTGCTTGGCCCAGAGTGATACGCCGAGCGGAATTTGTTATAAGGCATAAAAATGAATCCTTTATTTGTACTTATTTGTAGTTGATTGATACTTAGCTGATTGCTATGAATCCGGTAAGTAAAACTACGTACAACTTCTGGATTCTTTGGGTTGCGCTCTCTCAAACTATCGGGAACGCGATAACAATTACTATTACATTAGCACGATATCATTCAGGAGTCAATGATTACTTACTCTCGACCGTACTGGCGCACTAGGCCTCTGCTTCAAGGCGCTGCCGGCGCTCATCGAGTGTTTCGCCGCCATATGACCAGTAGGCAGTTCCCGAAACAACATTGTTGTAGCCAAGTATATGCTGCGCTGCTTTGGACAAGCTAGTTCTGGCACCGTTGTACTCAATGGTTTCTGAACCACTACGACCGACAACTTTTGCTGTGACGCTCTCGTCCCTGCTGAAGTAGAGTTCTGCTCCAAGCGGTATCCCGACCATGTCGAAGTTAAATCGGCTCCGTACTTGGCGAGCTACATTTAGAGATTTTTGATCTTCGCGTGACTCAACAATGTCGTTTTTCGGGGTAACCTCTTCTATCTGTGCTAACTTGACTGCCGCAACCACTCTCTCTGGATCAATGTTGAAAAACTCTCGGCGTGGGTTAACACGGTTATTGTCGAAAGCATCATGGAGTTGTCGCTCAACAAACGCCGCATCCCGGACGGTGCATGCATAGAACACCGTAAATGGCAGTGGAATGCTCGTCGAACCGCTGAGCTCTTTCACGCGCTGCTCCAGTCCGGTGTTGGTTTTACCTATTTTCACATAGCCAGGCATTGCCTCGTTTGTCAGTATGTAAATTATTTCAACCATAGATAAAGTTATTGTATCAGGCCGGGCTGAGGTTGTAGGGAGCAGCTACTTGGCGCGCTTGCGTTTGTTGGGGTCTAGCTCTTTTTTGCGGAGGCGGAGGTTTTTGGGCGTGACTTCTAGGAGCTCGTCGCTCTCTAGGAAGTCTAGACACTGTTCCAGGCTGAAGATGACTGGTGGCACGAGCTGAACGACGCCGTCGGACGAGCTGGTGCGCATGTTGGTCAGCTGTTTGGGCCGGCAGATATTTATCTCCATATCCTCTGAGCGGGTGTTCAGGCCGATGATCTGGCCGGCGTAGACCTTTTCGGCTGGGCCGATAAAAGTTGTGCCACGGGCTTCGGCGTTCTGTAGTGAGTATGGCGTCGAAGTGCCAGTGCTAAAGCTAATAAGTACACCTGGGCGAAGCTGCTGAAGTGCGGCGCCCTTGGGTTGGAAGCCAATAACCAGGCTGTTCATAACGATAGTGCCCTTGGTGTTGGTGAGCAAGATGTTACGCATGCCAAGGAGGGCGCGGGTGGGCATTTCGTAGATGAGTTTCGTGACGCCCTTGGGGCTAGCAAACTGTTCCTTTAGTGTGGCCCGGCGCTGGCCGAGCTCCATCTGGACGGTGCCGACATGTTCGGCGGGGACTTCGATAATAACTTCTTCTAGTGGCTCGACGGTTTGGCCGTCTTCTTCGTGCGTCACCACCTGTGGGCGGCCGACTTCGAACTCGTAGCCTTCGCGGCGCATAGTTTCGATAAGTACTCCCAGGTGCAGTTCGCCACGACCAGCGACAGTGAAGCCAATGCCGTCTTCCTCTACCCGCAAGCCGACATTAATTTCGAGCTCTTTCTTCAAGCGCTCGGCTATCTGACGAGAAGTGTTAAATTCACCTTCTAAACCCTTGAACGGGCTGGTGTTCGGCCCCATGTAAATACGCAACGTTGGCGCTTCGACCTCGATAGTCGGCAGTGCCTCGGGGTTTTCGGCATCGGCGATGGTTTCACCAATTTGCGCATCGGCGATGCCCGTCAGCTGCACGATGTCGCCAGCCACGCCGCCCGGCACTTCGAACTTGCTGACACCGTGGCTCATGAATACCAGTTCGACCTTGGCTTTGGTCTGGGTGCCGTCCTTTTTGCACAAGGTAATCTGGTCACCGGGGTTGACCTTGCCCCGGGTAATACGGCCGATGGCGTATTTGCCTTTGTAGGTGTCCCAGGCGAGTGAGGTGACAAGCATCTGACATGGTTTTTCCAGGTCGACGGTCGGCGCCGGGATGTGTTCGATAATAGCGTCAAAAATCGGGTCTAGGTTGGCTTCGGCTTCGAAATCAGCCGGTGTTTCTATCCACGATTTGCCAGCACGACCGACGGCGTAGTAGACCGGATAATGCAGCTGGTCTTCGTGGACAGCCAGTTCAAGGAATAGGTCTGCCAGTTCGTCCTCAACTTCTTTAATACGAGCCGCCGGCTTATCGATTTTGTTAATAATAACGATAGGCTTCAGCTCGCCCTCCAGGGCGCGCTCCAGCACGAATTTCGTCTGCGGCATCGGGCCTTCCTGGGCATCGACGATGAGTATGCAGCCATCAGCCATGTTCAGGGTGCGCTCGACTTCGCCCGAAAAGTCGGCGTGCCCGGGGGTGTCGACGATGTTAATACGGTAATCACCGTGCTGCACTGCTGTAATCTTGGCGGTGATGGTAATACCCCGCTCTTTTTCTTGGTCACCACTGTCCATAATAAGCTCTTGGGCCATTTCGGCCTGGTTGTCGCGGAACGTTTGCGACTGCTTGAGCAGACCATCCACCAGCGTCGTCTTGCCATGGTCAACATGCGCAATAATAGCGATATTCCTAATTTTTGTTGGATCTTGAGTGGTTGCTGACATCTGATTTCTCGATTAATTTAGCCATGTTGTCATTCCAGCGAAGGCTGGAATCTAGTCTTATAGATAAGAGTTCCGGTGTTCCTGGATCCCAGTCTTCGCTGGGATGACAAGCCTTTCGACTTGTAATTAGCACTAATTATAACAGTTATGCTGTAAAAAAGAAACACCCTCTGACATATGTTACTACCGGATGTCTCGGGAGTGAAAATTCTATTGCTTTATCTGCCGATCAATTGCCAGGGCTACTGCTACTGTCCTCGGCCGTGGCCGCGGTATTGATTGAACGAGTTGGTTTTGGTGTTACTAACCGGCGATTGCTGAGCTTGATTGTGCAGGTGGAGGCTGGCGCTATCTGGCTTGGGTTGTTGGAAACGCTGGTGACGTGTGTGCCCCTTGAACTGAATATATTCATCGTGCTTTTTCGCTACCATGACAACCCCCGCATTAGTCCTGGTATGTTCCCACCCTACGGATAAAACTTCAGTTGGCTATTCTACATTCAAACAAAAGAGGTCCCCTGCGGGACCTCTCGTGGGCAGTACAATCGGATCGATTAGTACGAGTTGCCGCCGCCGTAGCCGCCACCACCGCCACCACGGTTTTCGCGTGGAGCTTGTGGGCGAGCTTCGGAAATAGCAACAGCGCGACCGTTGAGGTCTTTGCCGTTTAGGCTGTCAACAGCAGCCTTAGCTTCTTCGTCAGAGCTCATTTCAACGAAACCAAAGCCCTTTGAGCGGTTGGTGTCGCGGTCCATGATGACCTTTGCTGAAGCGACGGTACCGGCGTCTGCAAAAAATGCTGCCAGTTCGTCGTCGGTAACACTGTAAGCCAGTGAGCCGACAAATAGTTTGTTTGCCATAAGGTTATTCCTTACCTCTTTCGTCGGATGTGAGGTAAGGTTGGTATAAACCGGACACTTAGCTGCTCCTCGTACGAACACTTATCTTGTTAATTCCCTAGACGGCGTTCCCGATTGCTCGGGTCGGCTTCCTAGCAGCTTCTCTAGTACGGCGTATTGTTACATAAGCCGAGCGAATGCGCAACTAGTAATTTTACCGAAGTTGCAAAACGTGAGCGTTTTTAACTACTCTGGGAATATTTTGTCGATGTCGCGTCGCTGTTTGACGCTGAGATGCTGAGCCTTGCCCGATAATCCTTGACTGGCCAACAATTTATAAAATTGTTCGACACGTTGCTTGACGTCTGGTTCTTTCTGACTCATGGTTCACACCTCCGTATACAGCGATGCTATAGCATGTCCAGCTTTGGCACAATGAAAAAGATTACAGACTTCTTACGCTTTGCCAACCAGTTTGGCATACACGACGGTGTTTTGGGTATAGTGGCCAGTCGTGGTGTCGAAGTTGCCGCCGCAGGTGATAATACGCAGCTCGGCGTCGCTGGTGTTGCCGTAGACCATCTGAGTTGGGAAATTGTTTTGGTCGTATTGCTCGAGTGCTGTGATTGTGAAATTGGCCGTACTGCCGTCGGCCCGGCTAATTGCTACTGTGTCGCCCTGCTGTACATAGCGTAGGTTCCAGAACACTGATATGCCTTGGTAGGTGTCGACATGGCCGACGATAATGGAGGGGCCGAGCTCACCAGGTGTCGGGCTCAGGTCGTACCAGCCAGCTAGCCATGCAAACAGTGGCGGCAGCGCAATGGCACCGTTACTGTCGCGATCGACTGGGGTGATATCGACATCGATGTTTTGGCTGGGAATTGCGATATGTGTTGGCAGGCTCCGAGCAAGTGTGAGTGGCGCGACGGGCGTAGCCGATATTGTCTCGGCCGCCGTAGTGATAAATGTCCGGTGAGGCTCCAAAGTCCGGGGGCGCAGGAGTTGATACGAGCAGTAACTGGCCCCTATAAGTCCGACGGCTATCAATCCAACCGGCAGACCACTTGCAAAGAGCCGGCGACGCTGGCTACTAAGTACCTGGCCAGCCGGACGGCCACGACGATGCTTGACCCGAACTTGCCAGACAATCTGCCGCACACGGCCAAGCCGAAGATTTATAGCGTGCTGTAGAGACGGCACTGATGTACGGCGAAAACGGCGGACTGTCACATGTAGTGTCCGCCGTTTTGTAATCCGCAACTGGTAGTGTCGCGCCCGCCAGTTTGTCATGCAGTGTCTCCTATAGAACCGTGAGCTCTAGTTAGTAGCTAGAAAGCGCTTGCGCAGTGCCAAGCCAATTCCGGCAACACCTGCAGAAGCAATGAGCCCAGTTATGGGAATTACAGAGTTAGTGGCGACACCACCTCCAGCACCCGCACCGACACCGCCCACTGGCGCCACTACCTGAGCAGCCTTGGCCGCCGCGGTAGTCGATGCTCCCAGTGTTACGCCGCCTGAGCCACCGGCTGGTGGTGTAACAGCCGTTGCGACCAACGCACAGGCATCGCCGATGTGCACGTCGACCGAGGTCGTGTTGGAGTTTTCCGAGTTGCCAGTCGTAGCGTTACCGCCAGATGTGTTCCCAGTGGTGAACGCTTGCCCAGAGTTTGCTGATTGGTGGTTGCTGTTGTCGACAATAAGATTGTTGTCGCAGGATACATTTTGATTTTGGGTGTCATCGCACGTTATGGTGTTGGTGCTGCCCGGCCCCGTGTTCGTAATTGTTCCATTACAGGTTGTCGTAGCTGCTGCCACGCCCCCCATTAACCCTATAGTCACCAGGCTGGTGGCAAGTCCTTGTAAAACTCTTTTCATAACGTCGCTCCTCCCCTACCCTCACTAAATTAGTACTGCCTTTAGTTTTACCCTAAAAACGCAGCGGCTATTACCCGTAAATCAGGTTGTAGCTTTCTAAGACTCTGGTGTATATTGGATGGTTGATTTCGCACATAGCGACCGTGCGGCTACAACTTGATTTCGTATTGAGCGACGACGTACATGCTCTCTGACCAGCCCAATGGCGTGTTTTCGTTGGCCTCATCTGTGTGCGACAGATACAGTTCGGGGATTTTACCGTCGCGCGTAATGGTGGCGGTGGCTTTGTCGAGGTATTCATGCGCCTTGGCATCGTCGCCAAGTACCTTATATGCGATAGCCAACCAGCTCAGGCCGAAGCACCACTCGGCCTCTTCGGAGTAGCCATCGTCATTGGCATTATAATAGGCATCGAACTTATAGCGCAGGACGCCCTTGTCTTTCTCTAGATGGTAGACCAGATTGTCGACAATTTGTTGGGCCATGTCCGGGCTGACAACGTTGTAGGGGTAAATCAGTGACAGAAGTGCTAAATCAGTAAATTTAGACTCCGACTCACGTGGCAGCAGTGCATCCAGGGCGGCTTGACCGCGGTCGATAGCGTCTTGGTCGATATCGAAGCCGCCAACTACTTGCCACTTTTTGAGCGCCGCCAGGACGGCACCGATAGAGCTGGCGTGGACTTCCTCGGCTTCTTCCCACATGCCGCTGTCGGCATCGTGCCAGTATTCGACGTTACAGATGTAGTGCAGCAGAGTCTGTACCGTGCGGTGATCTTTTTGGTTGCGCAGCATGCTGTGGCCTTTGGCCTCGAAATCGGCCAATTTAAACAGCACTGCACCGACGGCGTCGTGCTGTTTGTTGCCCCATGATTCCCAAAATTCCTCGAGTGTTTCGGGATTATAGCGAGCATGAATAAACTGCCAGCTTTCGAAGGGCTTATTGGTAGTGGCCCAGTCGATTTTGTCGATGTGTTTGTCGAAGATGTCGAGCAGCGTGTGGTAATCCTTTTCGACGACATCCCACTGATTGGCGTATTCGAAAGCTAGGGCTTCGTAGACATTGTCGCGCAGCCAGGCCTTATCGTAGCCGGTGGTGACTTCGTTGCTGCTGGCGAGGAACAGACCGCGCGGTGTGATAAGTTGGCGCAAGTTTCCCAGGTGCTGCTGAACTCGATCGTCAGTAAGCGGGCTCATGCCGTCCCCTGCCCGTGACTGTGCTGATAATCATCGCCAATATGGCGCTCGTACTGGAAGCCCAGTAGGCGGTTCAGAAGCTGTTCGCTGCCGTGGCCGTTATGGAATTCGGCGCGCAGGACGGCGGCTTCGGCCTCGAGTCGCATCAGGTCGGCGGCCAGCTGTAAGTGTTCTTGGACGGTTTCGTCGTCCAGTTCGGCAGCTTTGGCGCTGAGCGCGCTCTGGGCGGCTTGGGCTTCGGCAATTGGTGTGGAGCACTGGGTACAGACATCGTATTCACCGATTTTAAGCTGGTGGCCGCCATAATCGAAACTGTCGGCGGGTGGCAACGAACTGAGCACATCGTTGATGATACCGAGCGCTGTAGCAGCTGCCTGGCCAACATCTGGGTCATCGGAGTGAGTTTTTATCATAGCTTTTTGTATCTGTTGTTAACTGGAAGAATTATAGCATAAGCGTGGTGTTGTAACGCAAGCCTCAGCTAGACGATACAGCGCAGTACGGCGTGCTCGCTGGTGACGGTGGCCGCCGAGTTGCCGTCTAGCAGGATAATTTCGCCGTCTAACTGCACTAATTGCGGTTTGTAGGTGCGGAAATTGAAACTTTTGGCTTGGTTAGTGCCCTTCAGGCCACGTGTGGAAGCCGCGACCAGGTTGAGCAATAACTGAAGCTTGTTACGGCGCCGGAAGGCCGTGATTTCGAATTTGCCATCGTCGGCAGTGGCAATTTCTGACAGTGACAGGTATTTGGACATCGTCGGTACATTGCTAAAAATCAGACTGTCGTAGCGGCGGAGGTTGCCATGGACCTGCAGCCGGGCTGGGCGCAGGGTAGCAATGGTCCGGACAATCAGCCAGACCTCTAGTAATTTGTTTTTGCTCAAGTTGTGTTTGTTGAGCTGGGCGGCCGCCTGGGGAGTGAGGCCAAGTCCGATATAGCTATGGGCATAGCGTTCCAGTCGGCTGCCGTCCTGGCGGAAACTGAGTTTTAGTAGGTCGATACTACGGGCATTGTCGCTCTCGATTTGCTCGGCGACTTCGATACGGGCGTGGAGGTTTCGAAAGTGATCGTTGGCGTTGCCGGCTGGCAACAGGCCGGCAGTTGGGTGGGCGCCGGCGGCTTGGGCACGCATTACTCCGTTGACAACTTCGTGGTAGCCACCATCGCCGCTGGCCGAGATAACCAGGGGCCAGCGGCTAGCTGTAGCGGCCTTGTATGCCAACTGCTCGGCGTGACCAGCGCGCTTGGTCGCCGCCAAGGCAACTTTTTGCTGCGGTAGGCGATGCTTCAGCTCGGCTTTTAACTCCGTTGCCAGGCGCTTGCCGGACCCGGTGCTTTTAGGGTTGTAGATGATGGTTATGACGCTATATCTTCGCACGATATTCTTAAGTATACTGAAACTCACGATGTGGCGTGATGCTTTCTTGGCGATATGGTTCCTTTTGCCTGCTGCGGTGGCGAACATGGTGCCAATT
>JBBQTW010000018.1:0-14910 GCA_038234505.1 Saccharimonadales bacterium (SeqCode)
TGGTGATATTCCTCTGCCAGAGCGGCAACTTTGACCATAAAGTCCCAGGCCTCGCGGAAATCGCGGAAATTAAACTGTTTGTAGAGCCCGTGTTTGGTTTCTTGCCACATGCCTACTATCTTATCACGCACCCCTGCCCCATCCCCCAACAGATACGCTATAATGCTTACGATCTTGGAAGATTGGACGATATTCTACGTTTACAGTTTACGTATTACGAAGCACGAGAAACGGCCGCAGATATACTGGCCAGACACAGGACTTTAAAATGCGCCTTGAACAACACAACGCGGGCATCACAAAATCAACTCGCTCGTCGGCACCTTTTACGGTAGAGTATACAGAGGTCGTGACGACAAGAAGTGAGGCTCTGAAGCGAGAGCGATTTCTGAAGTCCGGCCAAGGACGACAATGGCTTGATGACACTGGTCGTTAACGGGGATTGGCGCAGTTGGTAGCGCGCGCGGCTGGGGGCCGCGAGGTCGTCGGTTCAAATCCGGCATCCCCGACCAACTCTATTTGGCGCAGTTGGTAGCGGTCGCCTGCGGCGACGCTGGGGGCCGTGAGGTCGCAGGTTCGAGCCCTGTCACCCCGACCATAACTTGCATAAAAAGAACTCGGGACATGCCGGGTTCTTTTAGTTTGTAAGCGCCGATTCTGGCGGAATTACATTGCTTTGTGTTCAGCGTGCTTCTCGTCGTCCTTGCCATTTTCGCGGTTCAGCTTGGACTTTTGGAGCTGATGACGCAGCTCTTCTTTTTTCTTGAGCTTGTTGATTTCGCGGTCATGCGCATCCTGGTTACCTGTACCATCTAAGATATCCATAATAAACCTCCTATCATCATTGCTAATACTCATCTACCTAGGTTACTAGGTATCCACACGAGGAGCAGTTATATATCTCACTCGGTAGGTGTTGTAAATCTCATAGCTAAGCAAAGTTCAAATGTCCAGGTTGGCTGGGTGCCGACTAGATCTACCTGAGGTTTCCCAGGTGGGTGCCCGCCCCTGGTTGCACGCGGCGACCAGGTTATTGGGCTCCCTAATGATTAGTATCAGATAATCATTTGTCGGCAAGCACCGGAGTGCACCCAGCCAGCTTTCATTATACCGCTTCTGGTTGAAGTAATTATGGCAACAGGTTCAGGACACTCTGGTCGATATTGCCCAGCACATTGCCGAACCCACCCATCAGCACTAGCGCAAAGACAATGATAATGCCAAATGGCTCGATAGTGTCGAACAGCTGGCGCACCGGGTCAGGTGCGAAGGCGTAGAGCACCCGCGAGCCGTCGAGCGGTGGTATCGGCACCAGGTTGAACACAAATACGGCAACGTTCAGGATGGTAAAGGTTCTGAGGAACTCCACCAGGACAGCGCCAGTTGCCAAGTGCAGCAGCAGCGAGCCAATTATCGCCAGGCCAAGGTTCGAAAGCGGCCCAGCCGCGGCTATCATCGCCGAACCAAAGTCGTCGAACTTCACACTTGCCGGGTTAAACGGCACCGGTTTGGCCGCCAATATCGGCACACCGAACAGTACCACGGTGATAATTGGCAATATAACAGTGGTAAATGGATCAATATGTTGGAGTGGGTTCAGGCTCACCCGCCCAGCTTCAGACGCCGTCGTATCACCCAATTTGTGCCCAACATAGGCGTGCATGAACTCGTGAATCGTCAGTGATATAACGATAGAGATGATGATCGCAATAATAGTGGTGAGGTCGGTTTGGCCAAGCATTGCCTATCAGTATACCAGTGGTGGCGGAATTACACCTGAATAGCCGCCTAAGCGTTGACTCTTATCTGTTAATCGGGTACAATACCAAGTCGAATTGATTATAAGTTTTAAGGACAAATGACATGCAGAAATGCGACATCACCGGCAAGGGCAAGCAGTACGGCAGCAATGTCAGCTTTTCGCAGCGCCACACCAAGAAAGTTTGGAAGCCAAACTTGCAGAACAAGACCATCGTGGTCGACGGCCGCAAGATTAAGCTGAAAATCAGCACCCAAGCCCTGCGCACCCTAAAGAAAAAGGGTCTTATCGGCGCCGAAGCGAAGTAATTCTAGTCCATAACCTAAAAGACCTCGCGGAGTGCGAGGTCTTTTTATTTGCGACTAAAAGTAGCACGGATGCCGCATCAGGTGCGGCATGACATAAGGTGTCTATCAGGATTTTTCGAGAACGACGAGTTGCGTGGTATCGCCGAGGTCGGCAGATTTCAGCTTCAGTTTGGCAGTCGTGTCTTTTGGCTCCATACCAATTTCCTTGAGGGCAACTTCTAAATCTTGCTGTGGGACTTCGAAGTTCAGGGTGGTGTCGGCGTAGTGGGTTGGGATAACCAGCTTCGGCTCAACTTCTTTTATCACCTTTACAGCGCCAATCGGGTCGAGCGTGTAGCCATTACCACCGACGGGCACTACCAATACATCGACTTTGCCGATGGACTCGAGTTGAGCTTCGCTGATATTAGGGTCAATATGGCCGGTGAACAGGACGTGCATATCACCGACAGTTATCTTGAACATCGTTGCATTACGCGTGTTGGCCTCGTCGACATGCGCCTGGGCGGCAACGCCAACAATCGATACATCGGCAATCTCGTATTCGCCAGGAGCGTCAACCACTAGCTTGGGTACTGCCTTTGGTGCGGCATGAGTGCCGGTGTAGAGCGCAATATCATCGGCCCGCAGGACATCTTTGCCCCCGAGAGCCGCAATATTATCATCCAGCACTACGCGAGTGCCCTTGTAGGTAATAACAACGCAGTTCGCTCCATAAAATTGTAGATCCATATCTGTAAAACTCCTTTAACTCAGTAGGCCTTCGGTGTCGACAACGACTTGTTTTTTGCCCTCTAATATACCCGATGCAAATCTATCTTTTATCTGTAGGCGATAGCGAAAATCGTCCATGTTCATGACGGTGTAGCGCAGCTCTTTGCCTTCGCGCTTTTCTAATTCGGAGATGAACTTATCGAGGGCGTTGGTGTTCACATTGCCGACTATCAGCAGGTCAATCCCCGCTCGCTCGTCGCGCGTGAACTGGCCAGTGTAGACCACCAGCTCTACCTTGCCCAACGCCTTGTACTCGTCGTCCGCTTCGGGAGTTTCGGTCGTCGTGGTGCTCTTGCGCTTTTTCTTTATGCCGCCCCCAAAAATCTGCTGCAGTGGATCGAAATATTCGTATTTTTGATTCACTTCATAGTAGAGTTTGTTTTCGGTATTTTCGGAAACGATGATGCCGATACTGAGCAAATTGCTCAGCTCGCGGCGCACAGAATTTATCTGCTCGTCGATTTTGCGAGTAATCTCGCGGACGTAGAATGAGCGGTTTGGATTGCTATAAAACAGCTGTAGTAGCTTCACACGTGTCTTGGACCCAAATAGTTGCTCGACCATAAAACCAGTATACCAGAAGCTTGTTCGGCTATACGACAGATTTGTTCAAAAACGTTGTGGCTAATTCTACAGCCTCTGTGTATTTATCTCCGGTACTCAGCCAGTGAATACTTTCATTACGCTTGAACCAAGTGCGCTGTTTCTTGGCAAGTTGCATGTCGTTTTGGAAGAACCGCAGCTTGGCATCGTCCAGCGAAATCGCTCCATGCACATAGTCCTTGAACGCCCGATAGCCCGGTGCCCGGAACGGCTCGATATCCGGCCCATACTTGGCCAGCAGACTCTGCACTTCCTCCACAAACCCCTCACCGACCATGGCCTCGATACGCTGCTTGTCCTTCCGTTCCAGCGCCTCGCGTTCAATAGAAACGCCGAGCACCAGCGTGTCCGCGCGAAGTGGTTGCTTGGTTGGTCGCACCCCCTCGTTTTCTATCAAGCGGATAACCCGGCGCTTGTTGCGCAGATCAATGCCGCTAGTGTCCAGCTCCATCGCCTCGGCCCGAGCCAAAACCGCCTCCAAGCTTAAGGCATTTAGTTCCGCGCGGCGTTGCGGGTCGGACGGTGGTAAAAAGCTGTAGTCATATAATATGCTGTCGACATACAGTCCCGTACCACCCACCAATAGCGATACTTTGCCGCGGGCCGAGATGTCCTGAATTGCCTGCTTCGCCATGCGTTGAAAGACTGCTGCGCTGAAACCTGTCAGCGGATCTGTAACGTCTAACAGATGGTGTGGCACTAGTTTTTGATCAGCCGCCGATGGCTTGGCCGTACCGATATCAAAACCTTTGTACACCGTCCAGCTGTCAGCACAGATTATTTCGCCATTCAGCTTTTGTGCCAGCTGCATAGCCAGCGCCGACTTGCCACTGGCCGTCTCGCCGACAATTACTAACAGCGGACTATTCACCGCGCCTATCAAGCTCGTCTAGCTCATCGAGTAATGCTTGGAAGCCGTAATCAGGTTCACCGTCATCGCCGCCGTCCCCATCCCAATTTGTCATACATCTTTCTCCAAGTTCGAGCTCGATTTCATCTTTACGGCTAATGGGGAATCCATGCTCACACGATTTAGGGAGGTGTTCCATGATTACTAAATTTTACTCCGTATCGGCCACCAGAGTAAACCAGCGACATCGACGTAATATTCATCAAACACTTCGATGCCTTCTTGTTCGAGATGCGATTTGTGTCCTCGTCGGCCGCCGGGATAGCCCGTTGCCAAACCACCCTGTTTGTTCACCACTCGCTGCCACGGAAGTTCTGGGTCGCCAAAGTGCGCGATACCACCGACAATCCGCGCTGCCCGGGCATTGCCACAGAGCGCCGCCAGCTGCCCGTAGGTCATCACTCGCCCCTGCGGGATCTGCGCCACCAGCATCTCCACCCGCTCCCGAAAGTTAGGATCGAGACTATCGACTGAGTCCATCGAAATACTCCTGCACTGCTTGCCAGCTTTCTGCACGCACGACTAGCTTCGGTAATGTTTCTTTCTTATTCCAGCCATAATCACCGAATAGCACGGAACTAATACCAGCTTCAGCTGCCAGCAAGCAGTGCGACAAGTTATCGTCTATCAGATACGCGGCACCGAGCTGCTTACCAATCTCTGCCTTGCTAACCATATTCCCATTCTCTTGCCAGATCTGGGCAAAGTGCACACCAATAAACATTCCCGGAAAATTCTTATTGACCCAGTCAAGTGTTAGTTCAACAACTTCTTTCCAGCGCGCTGTTATTATCACCAAGTCATATTTTTGGTGGAGTATTCGTATGGCCTCCTGCGAGCCTACTAGCGGTTCCATTCTACCGTGCAAACCGGACGCTATAAACTTAGGATGAAAGTCGTCCATCCGCGCCTTATCGTCCATCCAGCTCCACTGCTCGTCATAGTCGTAAGCAGAAAAGCTCGTCCCGTAGGTGTCGTTGTATAAATCCATCAGTGCATCCGCGTGTCGTGCGAGCACGTTATCGATATCTACGGCAATAATCGGCTTACTCATAACGGCCATTCTAACAAATTAAAGCGATGTCTTGCTGACGCGCATCTTCGCTTCGTTGGCGATAGTGCCAAACAGTTCATCGGCAGTGTAACTCTTGGCGGGTTCCTGGACGGCCAAGTCGCCGCGGATACGCGGGGTTAGCTCGCCGCCGCCAATTTCCTTCTCGCCGACAACTACTGTATACGGCACTTTTGCCACTTCGGCGGCACGAATCTTCTTGCCAACAGACTCGTTGCTATTATCAACGCTTATTCGCAAGCCTTTGTCCTTTGCTAATGCCTCGAGTTTACCGGCAAATTCCACAGTTGCATCTTCTTGATTCACGCTGATTAATCGCACCTGCTCAGGCGCCACCCACACCGGAAACTTACCGGCGGTGTGCTCTATATAGACGGACAGGAAGCGCTCGATAGAACCGAGCAACGCACAGTGAATCATCACCGGCTGACTCTGAGAGCCGTCTTCGGCAGCAAACTCCAGGCCAAATCTATCCGGCTGCACAAAGTCCAGCTGCACTGTAGCAACTTGGAACTCGCGGCCAATAGCATCTGTTACCATAAAATCAATTTTCGGACCATAGAACGCCGCTTCGCCTTCCTCTTCAAAATACTTCAGCTCGTTAGCAACGACGGCTTGTTTCAGTTGTGCTTGAGAACTGGCCCACAGCTCCTGTGAGCCCAGATATGCGTCGCTGTCATCCCGATACGACAAGCGGACACGCAGGTCCATGCCGACAACAGCATAGAGCTCACTGGCACTCGCCAGCAGATTATTTATCTCTTGCTCTATCTGGTCCTGGCGACAAAATACGTGGCTGTCATCTTGCGTTAGTGCCCGCACCCGGTTCAGGCCGCCTAATTCACCGGTTTTTTCATCACGGTAGTCGGTGGTTGTCTCGAGGTAGCGGATTGGCAAATCACGATAGCTGCGCGGTTGTGATGCATAAATACGCGTATGGTGCGGGCAGTTCATGGGCTTCATCACCAGCTCATCGCTGGTTTCTTGGCTAGTTACTAGGAACAGCTGATCTTTGAACTTGTCCCAGTGCCCCGAAGTTTCATACAGGTCCTTTTTCGTAATGTGTGGTGTCCATACCTTTTGAAACCCATGGCGCTGGCGTAATTCGTTGGAAAATGCCGCCACTTCATCACGTAGCACGGTCCCCCGCGGCGTAAACATCGGTAAACCAGAGCCAACTAAGTCGCTGATTACAAATAGATCTAACTCTTGTCCCAACTTGCGGTGGTCGCGCTTGCGAGCTTCCTCCAGCATGTTCAGATACACCCGTAGGTCTTTATCGGTGGCGAACGCCACGCCGTAGATACGCTGCATCTGGGCGTTCTTCTCATTGCCCCGCCAGTAGGCACCGGCGATACGCATCAGCTTGAACGCCCCCACCTGTCCGGTCGACTCCACATGCGGACCACGACAGAGGTCGGTAAAGTCACCGTCCTTATAAAACGACACATTCTCGACAGCACTAGCGGACTCGGTGATAGTCCCCAGCTCGGCCGCATCTAGGTCTTTGGCGACGGTGGTGCCAGCGCGCTTTAGGTCGTTCAGCAACTCTTCTTTATAGGGTTGCTCGGCTTCCTGCGCCCAGGCTATAGCCTCATCCACTGGCTTTTCGAACCGCTCAAACGGCACATTGTCCTTGATAACCTCGGCCATTTCGGCCTCAATTTTCTCAAAATCATCCTCGGAAATCTTGGCGTCTGGCCCTAGGTCGACATCGTAGTAGAAGCCGTTCTCTACCACTGGCCCAACGCCGAACTTCACCCCCGGCCAGAGTCGCTGAATAGCTGTCGCCATAATATGTGCCAGGCTGTGCCGCATCGCATGTAGGTTGTCGTCGTTCTGGTCGGCCATGGTGTTTTACTCCTTATAAATAAAAACGGAACGCGCTATTGATGATTGAATATTCTCGCAAATACATTCAATCTGTGCGCGTTCCGGGCCCAGGTCTCCCCAGGCGGTTCCACCGAAACATTTCACTCTCACTAGCCCACGTTATCGTACGCAGCAGGTTGCCGACGAGGCTCCGCAGTTCGTGACGCTGCATCAACACCTGCCACCACTATATCACCCCTATTAGTAAAACGCCACTCACCCCTGTTTCCAGCACTGCGCCGGTGTTCATAGCTGAGTACAGTTTGGGATGCTACACGAGCACCGGAGCGGAGCGTACCGAAGGGGTACGTGAGCACTGAAGCACAGTGGAGCGCCCAAAATGTGCCAGCTAGGAATAGCGGATATGAAAAAGGATTGGCTAATCTCGCAATGATAGCCAATCCTTTTCCTTTTGGTAGTGCCTAAAGCGCTACCCAAAACTCACCTGTACAAAGTATCTTAGCATACTAGCAGTATGTGGCTAGTACTTTCTTGTAGCAAATCGTACAACTACCCTGTGGATAGTATTCTGCCCTTTTATATCAGCCATGATATAACGCCGTTTTTGAATAATCTCATGCATGGTATAAATTTGGAAATCGGTTAGGTCGCGTTATTTTGTGACATTGATGGGTATGCCATCCTCCCGGCTGCAGCCCAAGATCCCAGCCCCATATCGAGTCTGCCTGGATGACGGCTCGAGTCCGGCATGATACAAGCTGATAGCGGCAGTTGCAACAGAGGTCAGTTAGCTGTATAATCGGCTGGTACTCGGGCGATTAGCTCATTTGGCTAGAGCGCCACATTGACGTTGTGGAGGTGATAGGTTCGAATCCTATATCGCCCACCAACAAAAATGACCCCTGTTATGGGGTCATTTTTGTTGCAGGAAGCGAATAGGATTCGAACCTGGGCGAGCGAAGCGAGTTATAGGGACGGATCCTCTGACAAGTGGCTCGCGCAGGAATACATTCCGAGCATGCCACGCCGGCAATTGCGAAGCAATCTATCGCCCACCATGCACGAAACCTTAGTGGCTCATCTAAGTCGCTTTTTTGTCCAAATCACCCCCGTTATTACGGTTACGCTTGTATGGCCTAAGGTTGACACGAAAGCTTAAGCTTGCTAACATATCCCTTCGTTAAACAAGAGACGTGTGAGTTTTGAGTAACACCACTAGTAGTCCGCTTGATGGCTTTAGTATGTTCTATGAAGAACTAAACTTCAGCAAAACTATCAACCGGATTCGTCGGCCGCGACCAGTCGCAGCTTAGGCGAAAATATCAATTTACCCCTGTTATCAAACCCCTTTGGCCCCTGGCCGGAGGGGTAATTTTCGTTCTGAAGCCCTAACAGGGGTCAGCCGACTTATACTCAATTCCACAAGCGTTTTCCACTGGCAAAAACAATAGCGTTATGACAATATGTAGTCATGGTATGACGCGGCTTCGCCTTATGAGACACCCGCCAGCGGGTTTCTCATCGCGCCGGGCAAAAAATGCGATTTTTGCTCGGGCTGCTCTTCCCAGAAGCTCAAATAAAAGGATTTAACACCTATGGTATGCACATATTGTGGCGGCGATACGCAGGTCACAAACTCCCGGCATCAGAAGCGCCTGAACCAAGTCTGGCGGCGCCGCCACTGTCTTAACTGTGGTGCGACATTTAGTACCCACGAAGCAGCCGTCTACGAGGACAGCTGGCGAGTTTTGGACGCCGGGGCCCACTTGCACCCGTTTTTGCGTAATAAACTGTTCCTGAGCCTTCACAAGAGCCTGGAGCACCGCCGCAGGAGCGTCGAAGATGCCACAAGCTTAACCAGCACAGTCATTAGCCTGCTGCAGCCCCAAGCCAGCGACGGTAGCATAGAGGCCACCGCCATAGCCGTAACAGCGCATCAGGTACTCCTGAACTTCGATAAAGCCGGCGCCACCCACTACGCCGCTTTCCACGAGCTGTAAATCCCTTCTACACCTGTCATTCCAGCGCAGGCTGGAATCTTCTTAGACCAACAGCTCGGGCGATAGGTCTCTCCAGGTTGGGTTCACTTCCTCAATCAGCCGAATCTTCCAGGCTCTTTGCCAGGCCTTGAGGTTCTTTTCCCGGTGGATTGCTTCCTCTGGGCTATCGAATACTTCGAAGTAGACCAAGCGTCGGACCCAGTACTTCTGGGTGAAGCTTTTGGTTGCTGCGACTTTGTGCTCGCTGGTACGACGAGCTAGGTGATTTGTAACCCCGACATAGAGCACTCCGCCACGCTTGCTCGCCATGAGGTAGACGTAATATTGCTTCATTAAGATTCCAGCCTACGCTGGAATGACAACTTGTTAGTAGCCGCCGTAGTGTTTAGGCGGAGTACCTGGCAGTGGCTGAGATAACTCTACATCTGGGTCAAGTCTGAGGGCACCCGTCAGATCAGTAAAACGAAGCCAACGATTTCCTACACCTTCTGCAACCCACTGCCTGAACTCGACCTCACTCATGCCCAAGCGATTAGGACCTTGATCGTATAACTCAGTTACCGGAATGGTTACATCAGTGCTCTCTGCGAACCAGTCCCTGATTTGCTCTAATGGATGCCGTGAAGTTTCAGTATCATTTGCCATGCGAAAACTCCTTTATTTGCTCATTGAACTACAAGCCAGGGCCGATTGCAAGCGATAGCGTTTATTTCTTTTCGGTGCCGGAGGTGATTTTGCGGCCGGATTTTAGGACGACGGCTTTTTCGGTGACATCGAATTTGCTGATATACCAGCCGAACATCAGGCGGGTTTGGGAATACAGCGCGGCAAAGGAGTTGTAGACGATGGTGGTGACCGGTAGGTAGACCCACTGGGCGATCATCCAGATACTGCGGTGGGCGCGGTAGCGGGCTGGGCGCGGCGGGAGCGTCTTGAGCGCCATAAACAGCGTGACGAGCGCGGCAACTAGGGCAATAGTCTGGACCTTACTGACGATAAGCGGCAGCTCGTAGACCGTGATGTTGTCGTGACTGAACAGTGCTGGGATAAAACCACCGACCAGCACCAGTATGGGGCCGACGGCCCAGGTGATATGGCCTTCGAACAGGCGCCAGAACTTGGCGGCTAGGTCGAGTTTGGGGACTTTGTTCTTTGTGAGAAAGCCCTTGGTAAACACGTAGGCGATGTCGCTGGCGCCATATGTCCAGCGGCGGAGCTGGATAAACTGGGCTTTGAGCGTCCGGCGATAGGTGTCGGCTAGCACGGCATCTTGGCTGATAGGCACATGGAGCGGGTAGACACGGTAGTTGCCGTCGAAGGCAAAATAGCTGCGCCAGAACTGGTGACCGTCCTCCACAATCGTGCGCACAGACCAAAAATCGGTCTGGATAAGTGCCGCCATCGGTTGGGCGTGACTACTAAAGTTGCGCAGTGCATGAGCCCGCAGCGATACCACGAGGTTGAAGAACGAGTTGCCGGTGGCCAGGACACGCATCGGTGCTGGGGCGTCCCAGATATTATTGGTGTACAGCGACACCGGCTGGAAGCTGGCGTGGATGGGGTCTGGGCAGACACTGTAGACATAGCTCAGTGCTGATAAGTAGTGCTTGTCGGGGCGATTGTCGGCGTCGAGTGTCGTCACCAGCACACGCAGCGGGTCGATGTTGCGGCGCTCCAGATATGCTTGGAGTTCGCGGCCGGCGTAGGTGACATTGCCGCCCTTGCCTATCTGTTCGTTCGGGATATCGGCCGGATGGCAGACACCGAAAGCGTCCTGGAAATCGTAGCGGAATTCGGCAATGAGTTCGTTGACCCGAGTTTCGGTCTCGACACCAGCGCGGCCTTCGTAGGCAAAGATGAGTATTACCTGCTTCATGTCGTAGTCGGAAGCAATAAGTGACTTGACCGTGGCCTCCAGGGTTTCCTTGGTCTCTTTGACGGTAGCAATCATAACGGCGTGGACAATGTCGCTGGGGCCTGGCCGGTTGGGGTCGATAGCCATGCGAAGCAGTGCTTCGTAGTGCCATTTTGGCCGCTTCGATCCGGCATCGGCGACCTCGCCGGCCTCTAGCTCGGCCAACATCTGGCGCCACGGCAATTGCTGGTGTTGGCGCATCGTGCGATAACCTTCGATAGCCCGGATAGCGCCGGCCATGCCGCGGATAAAGTTAATTAACAGATAAGCCAGGACAAATGCAGCGGCGATATCGACATTGATAAGGCTCAGCACAAATGGCAGCGCCAGCATGGACCAGCTGGTCACCCCCGGCAGAATTTCGAAAAATCGATACCAGCCGTGGCGGTCTTTTTCTAACGGGATTTCGATATCTATCATCTTATTGCTGGGCCTTGCTCACACGAGTACAGTTTGGTCTAAAATCGAGCATCGTAAGCGAGCCGTACTCGGTGGTACGGTGAGTACGAAGCGCAGAGTTTGGGGCAAAATGTGCCATGTGAGTAAGGCCCATCTGTTAGCGGAGTACGAGCAGCGCATTACTGACAATTATCGATAGCAGCAGTAGCAGGACGCCAAGCCCCAGGATGACAACCGACAGTTGGCGATTGATAGGATAGGTTTTGAGGCTGAGCACCACATGGATGACCACAATAAGGATGTTGAGGCCCACAAAGCTGAGCAGCCCGGTGATACTGCCGGTCTTAAAAGCATCGATACCAAGATTGCTGCGGTACTGCACGATATATCCATTGCCGTGGTTGCTACTCAGACGCAGTAGCACGAACAGGCTGGCGGCCAGGGCCATAAACACATTGGTGCTGAGCAGCAACATAACAATACGGTCACGAAAATACTTGGCTGTGGAAGTCATAATTTAGTTCTCATTGTAACATCGGGGTAGCCGAGATAGTGATAATCGAACAAAGTTTAGTTGCGTGGTGCGGGTAGAGAGAATCGAACTCTCCTCTCAACCTTGGGAAGGTTACATATTAGCCACTATACGATACCCGCTCGTCCAAACATACGCCTTTTCTCTCGTTTTGCCTGGTCGGCAAAAGCTTCGACTGACGGCTACGTTTCTCCTCTCAATTTCCCAAACAGTTGACCGTGCTCCTTGGTTTGGAAAATTTGCTAGCTGCAGCTCCTGTAATTGTATCTAAAAAATCGAATTTATTTCGAGTTTTTAGATTCCTTTCCAGGAAAAAGAGCAGCGAAGCGATGAGAAAAAACATAGTTCTGTCTCCATGTATTGGAGCCGATACGCGGATTCGAACCGCGGACCCCCGCTTTACGAAAGCGGTGCTCTAGCCAACTGAGCTATATCGGCATATAAGCTGAAAATCAAAGGTATTATATCAGATGGCTAGGCTGGTTTGGCCGCTGTTTTTGGCTTGTTTTGAATGCCGACTGCCGAAATCAGTCCGCCGACTACCAGCAGTATAGCGACAGTAATCATTGCGTGGTGGAAACCCTGGATAGTGAGGTGCGGGCCGGTAATGACACCGGCGACAGCGATAGCTATCAGCCCCGCGATACGAGCCACCGCGTTGTTCACCGCGCTGCCAACACCAGCGTAGCGCGGGTCGACATCACCCAATATAGCTGCTGTGAGCGGCGCAACGGTGGCGGCCAGCCCCAGTGCGAACAGCAAGACACCAGGAAGTAGTTCAGTGACGTAGTGGACCGGAATATTGACGCGCAGCATGAGCAAAAATCCGAGCGCGGCAAGTACCGGGCCGGTCGCCATGAAGGCGCGGGGGCCATATTTACCAGCCAACGCCCCAAAGCGTGACGACAGGAAGAACATTATGGCAGTTACCGGCAACAGAGCCACCCCGGCCTGCAGTGCACTGTAGCCGCCCACCTGTTGCAGGGTAATCACCAACATGAATGTCGACAGCGACAATCCGGCATATACTGCCGCCGTTGTTACGTTGCCAACACTAAAATTATGCCGACTGAACAAAGAAAGTGGCAGCATGGGCTTGGCGGTGTGTGATTCCTGGTACACAAATGCGATAAGGGCCGCCACACCGACGATAAGTGGCCCAAATATCCGGATATCACCCCAGCCGTACGAGGGCTGCTCTATCAGCGCAAACACCGTGCCGGCCAGGCCAACCATACATAGCACCGCCCCTGGTACATCTACCCTGGCCCGTTCGTCGAGCCGCTCCGGCACTTCGAGCCGGCGCATCAGCCACAGACAGATAGCTATCGGCAGAATATTGATAGCAAATATCCAGCGCCATGAGGTGGTATTGACGATAATGCCGCCTATGAGTGGGCCAGCTACCGCTGCCACACTAAACCAGGCGGTCCAACTACCGATAGCTTTGCTCTGGGCTTTGCCGGAGAACGCCGAGATAATCATCGCTAACGAACTAGGTGCCAGCAGCGCCCCGGCCAGGCCCTGGATGCCACGGGCCACTATAAGCGTCGGGCCATTTGGCGCCAGTGCGCACAGCAGCGATGCGGCGCCGAAGCCAATCAGCCCAGCTGTCAGCACTCGCTTGCGCCCGAACAAATCCGAGAGTGAGCCGGCTATCAGGATGCATGAACCAAGCGTTAACAGATACGCATCCACCACCCATTGCTGCACTACCAGCCCGCCACCGAGGTCACGGCTGATAGCCGGTAGCGCCACATTCACGATAAATCCGTCCAGCGCACCAACGAAAGAGGCCATGATGCTGACAATGAGTACCAAACGTTGCTGCCGAGTCATGCCCTGAGTATACCCGCTACGCTCGCGAACACATTCAGGATAGTTTTTGCTCGACAGCGAGCTTGAGTGCCCGCAGGTCGATACGGAGTTCGCGGCGCGCTAGTTGCTGCAACATTGGTCGTGCAAAATAAAATGCATTGCCCTGCGCTTCGACCACTGTCGTACATACAAGCTCAGTGTCCGACTTTGATTTCTCGGTCAATTTATAATTTACCCGATAGTGCAACAGGCCAGTCTGATTGATAATCTCGAGTTCGGTATTTTCGACAAATATTGATACATGGTTCTGGGCGCGAACACGGACTCGCAAAACTATGTTGAGTGTTTCGTACGCTGCGCCTGCGTGCAGTTTCCCCTGGGGCTTAACCTTTTCGAGGTGTGCGTTCCAGACAAAGTGCAGTTTCGTATCAGCCAGATACTTGAACACCTGGCTGGTGCTGGCGTGGATGGTGATGCTAGTCTTGACGCGGGCTTTCATCGGCAGTTCCTATGGCTCCTACCCCACTATATACACCCCGTCTGAGGTCACCGCAAGTGTTTTATCCATACATACGCTGTTGCTTTAAACTCGGTGATTTGTTAAACTTACCCCTGTTGTGCAATTCTCAGTCCAGCTTCTGAGCCAAGCTGAACAGTACATTTGTCCAAATAATGTGACTCCGTAGTGAAGTGGTTATCACGCCTCCCTGTCACGGAGGAGATCGCCGGTTCAAATCCGGTCGGGGTCGCCATATAAAATGCCTCATCTACAGATGGGGCTTTTTATTTGAGCAAGCCTCGCTTGTAGTACGAAGTACCTGGAGGCTTTAGGGCAGTAGAGCGCAGCCACATGCTGGGAGTTAACTCCCAGCATGGCTGCGTGGCAAAGGACGAAGTCCGCTACCCTGTCCGGCCCGCAGACAAAGTTTTATACGTTATAGACCTGTCAGGCTTGGTACTTTAATATAGCGCTTGTTGATATGGATG
>JBBQTW010000019.1:0-13916 GCA_038234505.1 Saccharimonadales bacterium (SeqCode)
AGTTTTTTGACTTGATATTAGGCGTATGATATGGTTATGGTGAACCCTCGGTATGTACTGAGGTGAGAGACAGGAAAACACAGGTATAACAAAATGGCCGACGTAGCAGACAAACAGATCAAACGGCTCCGCGCCCTTATACAAGAAGCAGAAACCAATTTGGCAGCTGCCAATGAGCTATTGGCTAGTTTAGTTGGTGCCGATGATACTTCGGTAGCTCCGGCCCGCGGCGAGTCGCTTGGCAAGGTGATAGAAGGTGTGTTCGACGGCCAAAACATGGTCGGCAGCGATGCCAAGAACTATCCTGTGCCGGCTAACTACGCCAGCAAATCCAAGCTCGTCCAGGGTGATATCCTCAAGCTAACCATCGCCGAAGATGGCGCGTTTCTGTACAAGCAAATCGGCCCCATCCCTCGCAAGCAGGTTGTTGGCACACTGAAACTCGAAAATGGTCACTATTTTGTCGATGTTAACGGCAAACAATTCCGTGTCCTGCTCGCCAGCGTTACCTATTTCAAGGCTAAGCCAAACGATCAGGTCAGCGTCAATGTCCCCGAGGACGACGCTAGCGCTGAGTGGGCCGCCCTAGAGGCAGCACTGTAATTCGTATTTTAGGCAACGAAATGGCCGCATCTGCGGTCATTTTTTATATACTATAGGTTAGTAAGGAGATAGCCGTGGCCAAGTTATATTTTCGGTACAGCGCTATGAACAGCGGCAAAACCACCGCACTTATCCAGACTGCTCATAACTATGAAGAGCGGGGCATGGCGGTGTTGGTACTCAAACCGGCAGTAGATAGCAAGGGCAAACACGAAGTGCTGTCCCGACTGGGCAGTCGCCGGGCAGTGGATATTGTCGTCGAGGCCGAGGCGAGCCTGCCGCAACTACTGAAAAGCCATGGCAAAGTCGACTGTATATTGGTAGACGAGGCTCAATTTTTGCAACCCGTACAGGTAAGTGACTTGTTTTGGTATGCCGTCGACCGTGATACGCCCGTTATCGCCTATGGGCTGCGTACCGACTTCAAAACCGACGGCTTCCCAGGTGCCAGCCGCCTGCTAGAGCTAGCTCACGAAATAACCGAACTCAAAACCATCTGTCGCTGTGGCAAAAAAGCTATGCTGAACGCCCGAAAACTCAATGGCCGGTTTGTGCTCGAAGGCGACCAGGTTGAAATTGACGATAAGGCTCATGTCGAATACGAGGCGCTGTGCGCTAAAGATTACAAAAACTTGGTACTGCTCAGCCAACAGGCATAATTTACAGCAGACTGCAGCTGCTTGGGCGGGTATAATAGACTGTCTATGGGGCAAGCACTATACCGGAAGTACCGTTCGATGTCGCTCGACGAAATTGTCGGCCAGGAACATATTACTGAGACGCTCAGTAAGGCGCTTAAATCTGGGCGCATAAGCCACGCGTATTTGTTTACCGGCCCCCGCGGTGTTGGTAAAACGTCTATCGCCCGGATTTTAGCCCACGAGATAAACGGCCTGCCATACGACGAAACACAAAACCATCTCGATATCATCGAGATCGACGCAGCTAGCAATAACGGCGTAGAAGATGTCCGCGATTTGCGCGAGAAAGTCTATGTAGCCCCGGCTGAGGCTAAGTATAAGGTCTATATCATCGACGAAGTGCACATGCTGTCAAAGGCCGCCTTCAATGCACTCCTTAAAACACTAGAGGAACCACCAGCGCATGTGGTGTTTATCCTAGCAACTACTGAGGCCCACAAGCTGCCAGAGACCATTGTCAGTCGCACTCAGCGCTTTATTTTTCGGCCGATTGACCCGGCCAAGGCCGCCGCCCACCTAAAGACAATTGCCAAGCAAGAAAAAATAACCGTCGCCGATGATGCTATTGATTTGATTGTTGAACATGGTAGCGGCAGTTTCCGTGACAGTATTAGTTTGCTTGACCAGTTGGCTAGTTCCGGCGGGAAAGTCGGCTTGGACGATGTCCAGGCGATGCTTGGTATTGCACCGGCAGCAGCTATTGACGCCCTACTTATGAGTATTAGTGAGGAGCAAACAGCAACCGATGTATACAAGCAGCTTGGCCAACTCTTCGACCAGGGCTTCCAGCCGGCCAATATTGCCAAACAACTAGCGGCCGCCGTACGCACTCGGCTTATTCGCGGCGACGGAGCCACTCAGGCCCAACTGGAGCTACTGGCAGCACTGCTCGACGTGCCAGTCTCGCACGACCCAGAGGCCCACCTGGAGATTGTGCTCCTGCGGGCTAGTTCGCCGCCGGCGGCATCGACAGGCAGCTCCAGCCCCCGGCCAGCCGCGGTTGCCACGCGAGCAACGGAGACTGCCGTGCTGGTCGCATCGGAGCCAAACAAAACTGTCAAACACAAGACTGCAGTCGCAAAAACGCCGCCCACCCCAGACGGAGAGGTTATACAAGATGTGATATTACCGGCCGAGGCCGAGCTTGCAACAGATATGACCCCGCCTGCCACCAGTGGCACGGTTATGCATGCTGCGAACTGGCAACAAGTGCTCAATGTGCTCAAAAAGCAACACAACACGCTCTACGGTATCGTTCGCATGGCCCAACCAGATTTTACGGCCCCGGGTAAACTCACGCTGGCATTCAACTTTGCCTTTCATCAAAAACGCGCCAATGAAGCCAAAAATCGCCAAGCTATCAGTAATGCAATTGTCACTGTTGCCGGCAGTGCAGTAGAGGTTGTCTGTGTGCATGATGCCGACGCAACTCCACCAAAATCCCAAGTAGTAGCGGCCGTCATGCCAGTAGCGGCAGCATCAGAAAATAATGTCGACTCATTGGCAAGCATAAGCAATATCTTCGGTGGCGGGGAACTGCTAAAATCAGAATAAGTACCGGACGGGATACGACAATAAATCCACTAGAGGGTAGATAGACATAACAATGGATCCAAACAATCGCACCGCCAAGCAGACGCCGCAAAACACCGATGCCGAGGCTTCGCTACTAGGGGCAATTCTCATCGACAGTGATGCAATTGTCAAAATCGCCGATAGCATCATCGCCGGCGACTTCTACGATGCCAAGCACCAGAAGATATACGAGGCTGTCAGTAAATTATACGAAAAACGCAGCCCGATCGATGTCCTGACCCTGGCTGACCAGTTGAAGGCCAATGGTAACCTGGACATGATAGGCGGTCCGAGCTACCTCACAGAGCTGACTAACTACGTACCGACAGCTGCTCATGCCGAACAATATGCTGAAATAGTAGCCCAGAAGTCTTTGCGGCGGCGGCTTATCACCGCCAGCCAGGAAATGGCAGAACTTGGGTACGATGAGTCGAAATCTATCAACGAACTGATAGAAGACTCGGAATCGCGCCTCTTTCAGGTCAGCCAGCAACACGTCAAACAAGACGTTATCAGCTTGGAAGCTATCTTGGCTGAGAGTTTTGAGCGCCTCGATGACCTGCACAAAGACAAGGGCAGTATTCGCGGCATACCGACCGGCTACAAAGATCTCGATAACATGTTGGCCGGCTTGCAGCGGTCTGATCTATTCATCCTAGCCGCCCGACCGTCGATGGGCAAAACAGCTTTTGTGCTCAACTTAGCCCACAAAGTCGCCGTTAAGGCCAAAGAACCGGTACTCATCTTTAGCCTAGAAATGAGCAAAGAACAGCTTGTCGACCGTCTGCTGGCTATGGAATCGGGTGTGGATGCGTGGGCGCTTCGCACTGGCAACCTGACAGACACTGACTTCGAAAAAATTGGTGAAGCCATGGGCACGCTCAGTGAAGCCCAGATATACATCGACGACACCCCCGGCATTACAGTCAGTGATATGCGCACAAAAGCCCGCCGTGAAGCCCACCAACGCGATCTCGGTCTGGTGATTGTGGACTATCTACAGTTGATGAGTGGTGGCAGTAAATTTGGTAGTGAAGGCAATCGCGTGCAGGAAATTTCGGAAATATCTCGCGGACTAAAGGGTGTGGCGCGCGAACTAAACGTACCACTTATCGCGCTGAGTCAGTTGAGCCGCTCGGTCGAGAGCCGTAACCCGCAAATTCCCCAGCTAGCCGACCTGCGGGAGTCTGGTTCTATCGAGCAGGATGCCGATGTCGTAGCGTTCTTGTACCGCGAAGACTATTACAACCCGGAAAGTGAGCGCAAAAACATAATGGATGTGCTCATCAAAAAACACCGCAATGGCCCGACTGGTGGTATCGAGCTGTATTTCGACCGCGACAAGCAGCGGATAAGCTCACTCGACGGTCGGAAAAACGATCCGTTTAATGGCTAATCGACCGCAAACGCAGCGGTTTGTGGGGTATAATAAGAGCCGATGAAGCTTGTGTTAAAACAGATAAGGAAGTACATTGCTGCCCATTGGCGGATAGTATCGGCCATCGCCGTTGGTAGCATTGCGATATGTGCGCTCATGCTATTTCGGCTTGGCTCAACAACCGGCTCCCTGAGCCCGGCCGAATACCAACAGCAACTCTTTGCCAGCTCCTGGCACCACTTGCTCAACAACCCTCTTAATCTGCCGCTCACAGCTACTCAGTGGCTTATCCTGACTATTGTCCCGCATCACGGTGTTACTGTCACACGAGCGGCCAGTCCAATTTTCGGCGTCCTTGCGATGATAGCTTTCGCATACGTACTGCGCCGGTGGTATGGTGTGCGTAGTGCCATCTATGGAACGGTATTGTTTGGGCTGAGCAGTTGGTTGCTTCACGTCAGTCGCTACGCCGCTCCAGATGTTCTCTACCTGTGGGCCGTACCGACTCTGTTAGCCCTGACAATCGCCTGGGAACGTCACAAAGTTGGCTTTACACACTACTTACTGATAACTACCTTGGCCCTACTCCTATACATCCCCGGTCTTATATGGTTAGTCGTCGCTGTACTGCTGCTACAACCGCACCTGTTGGCCGTCAGCTGGCGGAAACTAGGCAGTGCCGCTGGGCGCACTGGCGGCGTTGGCCTGTTCTTGCTCTTGCTGGTGCCACTACTCGTTGCTATGGTGCGGAAGCCACTGCTAATTCAAACGTGGGTTGGGCTGCCAGCCCACTTCGGCACACCTGGTGATTTTGTTCACGGCCTACTGCATAGTGTCAGCTTCTTCGTCTATAAAGGCCCGACTTCGGCTGCCGTCTGGCTGCCGCGCCTCCCCATACTCGATTTCTTTTGCATGGTAATGCTGCTACTGGGAGGTATATTCTACGTCCGGCACTTTCGAGCTCCCCGGACTCGGATGCTGCTTGCCATGTATCTTATCGGCGCGCTGCTTTTTGCGCTGGGCGGACCAGTTGGTATTAGCATCTTAGTGCCGATTGTCTATCTGATGGTCGCGGCCGGCTTTGGCTATTTGCTGCACGAGTGGCTGCTGGTGTTTCCGCGTAACCCGCTGGCCCGAAGTTTAGGGTTCGGCTTGCTCGGTATTGCCGTCACGCTAACGTGCGTCTATAACCTCCGCACTTATTTTGTTGCCTGGCCCCACAACCCGGCTACCAAAGCGGCATTTCACAAGTCACCCCAGAATTGATAGAATAGTACCGAAGTAAAGGAGTAATTATAATGAGCCGTTTCGACCAAGCCAAGATGCTGTTACAAGTGAAGAAAATTCAAAAAGAATTACAGAAGCAAATTATCACCATCGAAGAGGGTGATGGCGCCGTGCGTGTGGAAATCACCGGTGAGCAAAAGATCAAGAAAATCCACATCGACCCCGACTTTGTCGATCTGGCTGATATCGAACAATTGGAGCGCTGGATTGAAGACGCTGTCAAAGCCGCTATCCAGGAAAGCCAGCGAATTGCCGCCGAAAAGATGCAGCCCATGATGGGCGCACTCGGAAACCTCGGATTGTAGTCCGGATAACAGATGCAGCTTTTGCCCGTCGCACTATCTGATTTGATAGAGGCACTCGGTAGTTTACCGGGGGTCGGGCCACGCACTGCCGAACGGTACGCCTACTATTTGGTGCGCCATCCAGCCGATACCAGTCATAAGCTAGCAACCACGCTCACAGGACTGCACGGGGCTATCAAATACTGCCCTCGGACGTATGCTTTGATAGATGCGGACCAAGACGTTTCACCGCTCTATAGCGACCCACGGCGCGACAAACGCACGATTGCGGTTGTTGCCGAACCATTTGATATCGTGGCGCTCGAAAAAACTGGCCAGTTTGCGGGCACCTACCATGTGCTGGGTGGCCTAGTGTCGCCTATCGACGGTATTGGTCCCGAGCAGCTGCACATTCGCGAATTAGTAGCCCGTATTGACGAGGATGATGTCCAGGAAATCATCCTGGCCACAAATGCCAGTGTCGAGGGTGAGTCGACAGCACTGTATCTGCAGCAGCAGATTGGTGATGAACGAGAAGTCAAAGTAACGCGCTTGGCGCGCGGCTTGCCCATCGGTGTGGATTTGGAATATGCTGACCAAATTACCTTGGGTCGAGCACTAGAGGGCCGGCAAATCGTATGAACCATGAAGAACCACAACAGGTTGCACAAATACTGGCGGCCGCCGAGCGGATTGTTATTCTGCAAGCCGACAACCCAGACGGCGACAGCCTGGCTAGCGCCCTGGCTATGGAACAAATCCTTGGGGACTTAGGCAAGCAACCATATTTATATTGCGCCATCGATATGCCGAGTTATCTGCGCCATATGCCGGGCTGGGACCGGGTTAGCTCGGAGCTGCCTAGCCAGTTCGATGCCTCAATCGTCGTCGACACCAGTGCCGATAGCTTATTCGAACTGCTCAACAACTCGGGCAAGAAGTCTTGGGTCACCAGCAAGCCAGTCATAGTACTCGACCATCACGCTACAGAGAGCACTATTACGTGGGCAACAGTCAGTATTATCACCAGCGCCGTGTCGACTGGCGAAGTCATCTATGAACTGGCACAGCGGCTCGACTGGCCGTTGGCACCCACAACTTGTGAGTTTATAGCCATCTCTATTATGTCCGATAGCTTGGGTCTAACCACCGACGCCACCAGCGCCCGCAGTATTCACATTATTGCTGAGCTAGTGGAGCGCGGAGTGAATATTGCCAGCCTAGAGAACCGACGGCGCGAGATGAACCGAAAGTCGGCTGATATTTTGCGTTACAAGGGTGAGCTTATCCAGCGAATTGGTTACTCCGACGATAAGCGCGTAGCGAGCGTTGTTATACCTTGGGCGGAAATTGAAGCCTACAGCGCCCAGTACAACCCGTCGATACTGGTTATGGACGAGATGCGCTTAGTGGAAGGTGTCGATGTAGCTATAGCCTTCAAAACCTACCGCGACGGCAAATTCACCGCCAAAATTCGGGCTAACTATGGTCGGCCAATTGCTCAGAAACTCGCCGAGCACTTCGGTGGCGGCGGTCACGCCTACGCCAGTGGTTTCAAAATCATCAATGGCCAGCCGTTTGAGCAAGTTAAAGCCGAAACTATTGCCTACGCTCAGCAATTACTTGATACTTTAGCCCAGGGAAATTCCGATGCAACTCTATAACACTCTCACCCGCAGCAGCGATGAATTTATACCGTTGCAGGCTGGCAAAGCCACGCTTTACACTTGTGGGCCGACGGTCTACGATTACGCCCACGTCGGCCACTGGTTCACTTATCTGCGCTGGGATATTTTGGTCAGAACGCTGCGAGCCTTAGAATACGACGTTAATTGGGTCATGAACATTACCGATGTCGGCCACCTAGTGAGCGATGCCGACGATGGCGAGGATAAGCTGGAAAAGGGTGCCCAGCGCGAAGGCAAAACCGCCTGGGAAGTTGCCGAACACTACACCCAAGATTTTCTGCAGGGCATGCAGGCACTCAATATGCTCCAGCCGACGGAGCTGACAAAAGCCACAGAGCATATTGCCGAACAGATTGCGCTTATTCAAACACTGCAGCAAAAAGGCTACACCTACACAATTGACGATGGTGTGTATTTCGACACGAGCAAATTTGAGGGCTATGCCAGTTTTGCCCGGCTCGATCTGGATGATTTGCAAGCCGGCGCCCGCGTCGAATACAACAAGCAAAAACGCCAGCCGAGTGATTTTGCACTCTGGAAGTTCAGTCCTACCGACCACCAGCGTGACATGGAGTGGGATAATCCCTTTGGCGACGGCCGCAAAGGCTTCCCTGGCTGGCATATTGAGTGCTCCGCCATGGCCATGAAGTATCTTGGCGAGACAATTGATATTCATGCTGGTGGTATCGACCACATACCGGTACACCATAGTAACGAAATTGCCCAATCCGAAGCCGCCACCGGCCAACGCTTTGCCAACTATTGGCTCCACGGTAACCATGTCATGGTCAACGGCGAAAAAATTAGCAAAAGTCTTGGCAACGGTATTCGCCTGCAAGACCTGGCCGACAAAGGCGTCAGCCTGGAGGCATTTCGGCTGCACGTTTTAGAGAGCCACTACCGCAGCCAAAGCAAGTTCAGCTGGGAGAGCCTAGAGGCCGCCCAGAACCGTCTGCAGGATTTGCAGGCTTGGGCCGACTTGCGCTGGCAAGCCAAGGTCGACAAAATGCCCCAAGAGCTTGATGATCTATTTCGTTCTAGCCGCCAAAATATTGCTGATGCTCTCGCAAATGACCTCAACACACCGCTAGCACTCATGTACCTCAGCAAATTAGTGAGCCACATGATGGATATCGAAATTACGAGCTTTGCTGGCACATCCGCCGAGGATTTTTTGAAATATCTAGATGCCGTTTTTGGCTTGACGTTAAGCAAACGTCCTGACATCACGCCCGAGCAAAAGCAAACCATTTCCGATAGGGAAGACGCTAGAGAGGCCAGGGACTGGCAGAAAGCCGACGAATTGAGAGATCTGTTACTAACATCAGGCATCGGACTCCGCGACACACCGCACGGCGTGTATTGGTATAGAAGCTAGCTTTTCGCAGGTTCTATTTCAGTTTCTAGCTGAGCCTTGCTGAGCAGATTGCGCTCCTCGAGCCAGTACAAAACGATAATGCGCAGACAGCCCATTACTGGTATGGCAACAAGCCCGCCCAGTAGACCACTAAAGCTAACGCCGATCACGACCGATGCAAATACGAGTAATGGCGAGAGATTGGTAGAATTGGCCTGGATGCGTGGTTGGATAAGGTAATTTTCGACTTGCTGGTACAGAATATAATAGGCCAGGATTATCAGAGCAGCGCTCGGCGCGTGGAACAGGGCAATCGTCGTGACAATAATTGCACCGATTGTGTGACCCACCATGGGGATCAAACCACAGATGAATATCACCACAACCAGGGCGGCCGGGTAGCTAACATGCAGAATAAACAATGCGGGCGAAATGAGCAATGCCGCGATGGCGGCCAACGTCACCTGACCGTTCACATAGCCTTTTACGACGCGGTACATATCATGGAGCAACTGATCGGCGTCATCTTGTCTATCGTGGGGGATAAGCCGGCGACTAAAAGCCAACCAGCGCGGCCCCTCGACCAACATCATAAATGTCATAGCTAGTATTGTCAGCAAGGCGAATATACTACTGCCGACATGCGTTGCAGTGGTTAGTGCGGACCCACTGACGTTCTTCAAACGGTCGGACAGCTGAGCTGAGAATTTGTCGACTTGGCTCTGTAAGTGGTAGCGTCGGATAGTTTTGCCAACGGTGCTGTCCTGGCTGCGGACACTCTGGACAAGATTGGGAGCCGAATTAATAAACGTCTGGGTTTGACGCACCAACGGTGGCACCAGACTAGAAATGAATCCGCCTAGTAGTACTATTACTATCAAGAAGGACAGGGTGGTAGCCAGGGCGCGGTTGCCGCGCTGCGTACCTGGTATGTGCGAACCGATAAAATGCACAGGTGAGTTGAGCGCCAAAGCCAAAAATATAGAAATGCCTATCAGCAGCAGGGCATGCGAGGCTTGACGGACAGCCGCCAAAATACCCACGGTCAGTAATATAAGCAATAAAACCCGGATAAAAGTCGAGGTCGTGATGGTGAGCGCTATTTCTTCTTTTGGACGCCGTCTGGCGGATAAACTAAACATGCCTTGTATTATGCCACGCTGCGCTTAAACTACAAACAACTGATAGCGTTAGGTACGTCTAGCTGCGTCGATTGCCGCTTGATAAATTTCTAGCCAGCGTGGTCCGATGGTCTCGATATCGTACTGTGCTATTGCCGTCTGCTGTGAGCCATGTAGTTTGTGGCGCAGGGCCTCGTCTGACAGCAGTACAAGCAGTTTTTGGGCAAAAGCAGCAGTATCCCGAGCATCGACCAACGTTTCTGGCCAATCGCCGAGAATGCTGTGATAGCCGGGATTGTCACCGCCAACGACCACACCGGCACCCGCCGCCATCGGCTCCAGCAGGCTGATGCCAAAGCTTTCACCAGAAATAGACGGGAATATGGCAACATCGGCCTGCGCCAGGTAAGCCGGCTTGTCCGCTTCGCTGATAAAACCATCGAACTGCACAATATTGGCCAGGTGATGCTGGGCTACAAACTTCTGTAGATTCGATAACAGTGGCCCACGGCCGCCGATGCGAACCTCAATCGAGTCACGCAGATCTGTCGGCAACGCGGCGATGGCTTGCAGCAGCTGCAGGGCGCCCTTGCGCGGCACCAGGCGGCCCAAGAAGATTATTCGTAATTTACCGGCCGAACGTGTATCAAGCTTGGCCGCCCGGAAATGTCCAACATCTATTGAGTGCTGCAACACGCCAACTGGACGCCGAAAACTCCAGCTTGCAAACTCGGCCGACGCCGGCGAACCGGCATATAGAGAGTGGAACCGCCCAATTGATTTCCGTAGCCAGACTCCCAGCAAACGCGTGCCCCAGCGCGATGTCCAATGATACGGCAGGACATGGAAAGTTCCAACGACACCAACATGTGCCGGCGCCAAGTTAATGACTTTAGCTCCCATAAATGGGCTGTACGGGGCTTGCACATCTAAGACATCCGGCAGGATATCCGCCAGCAAACGTCTAATGCGACGCTTAGCAGTCGGCAGAGGAATTGTTAAGCGGTTACCGTTGAACTTCACTGGTATGTTTCGTGCCGCAACGTGGATGTTTGGAAATTCTTTGTGCTGCGTCTCGCCAACTATGTAGTGCACCTCGTGCCCTTGGCGGCTAAGCCAGCTGCCCAAAATCTGCACACACTGCTGTACACCGTCGGGTTTGTCTAGTCGATCATCGAGAACGAAGGTGATTTTCATGCGTGCGATGTACCTTGGCGGCTTCTTTATATATATCTTCGTATTGGTCTACTACGGTACGATAGTCGAACTGTTTGACGTAGTCTTTTGACCATTTGCGCCAAAATGCCCGCAGGCCCGGGTCTTGCAAGTGCACTACCAATCGGCGGGCAAAATCGGCTGCATCGTAGGGGTTGACGAGCCCCAGCATACCGCGGCCAGGTAAGGCACTAGCAAACCCCGGGTTGGCACCGGCCACCACCGGTGCTCCGCATGCCAGGGCTTCGATATTCACAATTCCGAAACCTTCGCCGTAGATTGAAGGTGCACAAAAGACCGTGCATGTCTGCAGCCATTTAATTTTCTCTGGGTCGTCGATATAGCCCAGGAATTTCACATTTTTTAGGCCCAACTCGTTAGCTAGTAGCTCTAACTTTTTACGGTCTGGGCCATCACCAGCAATCACCAGCTGGGCCTCCGGCAGCTTCGCTTGAACATGCACAAATGCTTGCAGTAAATACTTCACACCTTTGCGCTTTTCTAAGCGTCCAACGTAAAATATTGTCGGCTTTTTCAGCAGCTCACTCACCGGACCAGGCTTATACTCGCGCAGATCTATACCGGTAGGAATGAGGTAAATGGGCTTGGTTGTCAACGAGCGGATGTATTCAGAACCCGGTTGCGACGCAGCAGTCATGACATCGATGTATTTGAGCACCGATCTTGTATAGGGGGTAATAACTCGCTCAATAGTTTTACTCATAACGTTATCCGGTAGCTTGGCGTGGAACGTCGCCACGTTGATAGTATTGCTCCGGGAAAGTATTTGCCGACTGAGGATTGGTATCCAGGGCTCATGAAAGTGAATTAGGTCGAATTTTTCGGCTTCGAGGACACTGTGGATTTTGTCGGGATCGCCAGCGGCCGAAACCTGGATAGTCGTGGCCGTCGGCGCCTTCCAATCAGTCGAATTACCGATAAATATTATGCCTTCGGGCGGGTCACCCTTATAGCCGCGTGGCTCGGGGGTAATAATACGGGCGTCATGGCCGCGGTGCTTCAGTTCTGCCTGAATAGCAAATATGTACGAGCGGACGCCGCCGCCCTTGTCGACACTGTAGGGTAGAACTAGACCTATCTTCATAATTTCTATCTGTTAGTATACCAAATCTAGCGTTTTTTATCGCTTAATACCCGCGCCAGCGATGCCGGCACGAACATTGAGGCTTCCTTGGCGTCGGCAATAACGCTGGGTGCATGTCTGTCGGATTTATTGCGTGTCTCGTGAAAATCATTGAAAATCACCCGCATATGCTGCTCCACCATATTGTGGTCGAAGTACTGGTCGACACCAGCGCCGACATGCCACACTGGCAAATCAACCCGTTTGCCGCAGTTGTTGACTGTCAGCAGCTGCACCGTTGTGAAGAAATGCGTCCGCACATCGTTGGCGTGCCAGAGGATAATTTCCATATCCATCAGGCGTTTGGCGGTGTCGGCATCGGCCCCGGCAAACTTCTTGCGAGCGTTAAAGGTCTTGTGATAGATTTTGCGCAGCGTCCAGGGCTGAAGGGCAGTGTAGCGAAATATAAATGGCATTGGGCGACGAGAAATCAAGCGAGAGCCAGCAATATAGCTGCGTCGGCGCGTAGTACTAAACACAAAATCATCATAATGCGAAAAGCCGACAGCGCTCACCAAAAACTCAACTTTTTTCGTCAGCTCTGGGTAGCGTTGCAGCATCCGTGTCGCCACCAGAAAACCATACGACAGGCCGATAATGCTAAACTTTTTGCGTTTGTAGCGCCATTTTACAAAACTCGCCATGTAGTCAGCCATAGTGTCCAGATCTGGCCGTTTACCAATTTTGTACAAGCTCTCCATGCCGCCAAAGCCAGGCAGATCGGGCATACTCACCGCACCGTAGCGATTAAAACACTGGGCGAAACCCCACCAGCGCTCCAGCGTAGAGTGGTGGCCGTAAATGATCAGTATTTCACGGTTGGTGCCGCGCTTTTTGGCGGGCATTTGCAGCAAGCGGCCTTCGAGACCATTGATGTTCAATGGCACTATGAATTCAGCGGCGGCTTCGATGTTTTTATCCATGAATTATCCTAGGTAAGTTACGCGGAACTATAGCCGAAAATCTCCTGTGATTCAAGTCAAGTAAGCTATAATACACCTCATGCCTCGGCGACCCACACTCCTGTTAATATTGGTACTCATTGTACTAGCGGGCGTTTTTGTGTGGCACCGCAACGAAGCAGCCGCGCCGGGCCAAACTTCTGGTGGGACAACAGCCAGGACAGTGACCGACGGCTTTAACAAATCGACGTACTCTACCACTGACCCAGCAAGCATCTGGGTGGTCGTGAACAAGCAGCACGCCCTCCAACCCAAAGACTACGTTCCGGCGGACCTGGTGATACCCACCGTGCCACTCCGTGTACCTGGCAACGAGTCAATGCAGCTACGCCAAGCCACCGCGACTGCCATGGAGCAACTGTTTGCCGCGGCGAGCAAGGCTAGCATCAGCCTCATGCTCTCCAGTGGCTACCGCAGTTATAGCTACCAGGTAAACCTCTACCATGGCTACGTTGCCAGCCAGGGCCAGGCCACAGCCGACACCCAGAGCGCCCGCCCGGGCTACAGCGAGCACCAAACAGGCCTGGCAGCCGATGTTGAGCCAGCCAGCAAAACCTGCGAAGTAGAAACGTGTTTTGGCGACACGGCAGAAGGTAAATGG
>JBBQTW010000020.1:0-13772 GCA_038234505.1 Saccharimonadales bacterium (SeqCode)
CGATGTCGGCTCATCTCATCCTGGGGCTGGAGCAGGTCCCAAGGGTCCGGCTGTTCGCCGGTTAAAGAGGTACGTGAGCTGGGTTCAGAACGTCGTGAGACAGTTCGGTTTATATCCGCTGTGGACGTCAAGAAATTTGAGAGAGTTTGCCCCTAGTACGATAGGACCGGGGTGAACGTACCGCTGGTGTATCAATTGTTCTACCAAGAGCATTGTTGAGTAGCTATGTACGGAATAGATAAGCGCTGAAAGCATATTAAGCGCGAAACTAGTCTCAAGATTAGATTTCTCTATGATCCCCCTGAAAGACTATCAGGTTGATAGGCGCAAGATGGAAGTACGGTAACGTATGTAGTCGAAGCGTACTAATAGGGACACTGACTTTTTATGACCTTTGAAGAGGGGTCGCTCTAGTTTACTAGGGTGACGAATCTTCAAAGGTTGCAATTGACTAGTTATTGGTGAATATCACTACTTGCCTGGCAAGTAATTCACCCGTTTGTCACCCACCAAGACACACGCTTTAACATGAACATGACTAAATCGGCACCCATTGCATGGGCACCGATCAGGTTTTCTCTCCCGCAAGGAGGGAAAAGAGCAGCCGGAGCGGCCGAATTCATTTCGGCGCACCGCGCGATGAGAAAAACCGCCAGGTTTGTCTCATTACCCCTGATTGGTGCCCATGGCGCGGGGGAAACACCTGTTCCCATCCCGAACACAGCAGTTAAGCCCCGTAGCGGTTACAATACTTGGTTTTTAAGCCTGGGAAAATAGCACGGTGCCAAATTATGATTAAGACCTTCCTCTCGGGGAAGGCCTTTTTCTTTATAGCGCAATTTCTCTTTTTTGCTCACCGGTAGTAGGTCATGATATCATTTGGGTAACAACATGAAACAAATACGAAAACCCGGTAAGTCTAGTCTGTTTATGCTTGTTTGCGCCGTGGCAATCGTTGGCCTGACAGCGTACGGCTTGTTCGCGAGCATGTCCGCCAAGAGTGACCTAAAAGCCCAGGACGAGAAAATCGCCCAGATGCTGAAGGCCCAAGCGGTAGCCAACGATAAATTGGTAGCCCAAGACCAAGCTGCTACGCAGACCAGTCCGGCTCCCACCGCCTCCCCAGCGACAGCACCTGCCCCTAAGTTGAGTACGGCCACGCCAACGCTTAGCTCCGCCGATAAGACGACGGCAAGTACTAACACGACACAGATTTGGTCACTCCTAGAGGCATATTATGCGGATTATGGCTTTTATCCCGGCAGCTTGGCGCCTGCAGAGTTTGCGCCATTGGACTCGAGCGGCAGCTACAGCGGTAGCTCGACTGCGGTGGCCTTTATTCAGCAAGCTACCACGACACCGGCCGGGGTTAGTTATAGCTATGTTCTATCGCCGACTGGCTGTACGACGGCTAGCCAAGCTTGCCAGCATTACACGCTCAGTGCAAAAGGCCCTGATGGCAGCGTGCTGGCGACGAAGCAGGATTTTAATAACTGAGTATGAAAGCCAAGCTCCTCTATCTCATCCCGGTTGTATTAATCGGCCTGAACCTGACATCATTCTCGCTCTACAAAGACACTGTTGGTTTGTCGGGTAAGCCGCCGGTATTGGAGAGTTTGGCGCCGAGCCACTGGAAGCTACTCGAGCTTAACCTGTCATATTCAGGCGGGTTAGTAACAACGTCATCGTCCGATACTGCAACTAAAAGCACATCGGTACTTACAAATGGCGCCACCTACAAAGGTTTTCCTTTCGCTGCATATTTTGTAAACAGTCAGTCATCGTCGACGGCCAATTCGCAGTCGTCATACAGCGCTTCGGCTTGGTCGTGGCTGTGGGCGACAGTAGACGGTCTGATCTTTGTTCTTGGTTTTGTGTTTGCCGGGAAGCTTAACCGTCGAACTGTGGTGCAGCGAGCTATCACTGCACCACTGCCGGCGCCAGTTTCGGCGCCTGTTACTGACGTACAACCTGCCGTGCCCGTCCAGCCAGTAGCTACACCTCAACAACCCGCTCCAGCTAGTTTCTATAGCCCGCAGATAATTACGCCGCAAGCTGCGCCGCTTCCTGGCGAGCCCACTCCACCAGAAGTACAAGACCAGCCCAATTTCCCTGCCGCACCGACTCATCCTTGAGGACTGGGTCCACAGTGGTTTTGTGGATTGTAGCTGACTACTAGCCCGTGGTACACTCACGTAAGTACTAGCTAACAAAAAATCAAACAAACAAAAACCAAAAAATCCACCAGATGGCACGCCATATACGCCAGTTCGAACAATACGCCGCTCGATGCGGTGACCTTTTGTTGATTTCAGCTGCCGTCGGGCTTATCGGAACGGCTGGCTTACTCGTCTATGCTACGTCGGCCTATCGGGCTTTTTCGACCAACGGCTACTGGAATACGCCCTTCGAGACGAATGCCCCCATCGACCCCAATTCGGCCTATTACATAGCTGACTCGCAAGACCCAACTCACTCACAAAACTATCTAAAGTTTACGGTCGGCAACAGTTTCGCCGAGCCGATTTATTTTGCGAGCGGCGCCGATCCCCTCTATAGCATCACTGTGGGTAGCAACACCGTACAGGTGCACATACCGGCCGGTGCCACGCCGGCATCAGGTAGTGATGCCCAGATGACGGTGTACGACCTGACCAGTGGTTATAACAAGGTAGTCGGTCTGCACGGTTCGACATACACCAACGGTCAGTTCAACGCCAACGGCATTGATTCCTACAGCCTGAGTTCAAATGGGCTAGAGGGAAGTGCCGCCGGGGCGGACGATACGTCAAACTTCGGGCACCGTGGTGTCAGCTCGGCCACTCGCGCCGTCCGGCTAGATGAAATCCAGGCCGGCGCTATCAATCACCGCATAGAATGTTTCTGGTGGGCCACGGCAGCGGCGCACTATTGGCCAATGGTCGGACACGAAAACAACAAGGGTGGCAACGTACCGGAAGGCATCGTTATTCGTATCAAACCCAGTCTCGACCTGAATACCATGGGTTTGTCCTCGGCCGCCAGGATAGTGGCTACCGCGCTACAGCAGTACGGCTGTATCGTTGGCGATAACTCCGGCAGTGGCAACCGCCTGAAACTGCAAGCCAATGTCGACTGGACCGGGATTTTGAATACCGATTCGCTGCAGCCATTGACGTGGAACAATTGGGAATTTGTGCAGGGTGGTGCAACCCCGCATGGCACACCTGTAGCCGATCCAACGCCACCGCCAACTGACGGGGGTGGTTCATCTGGTGGCGGCTCAAACTCGGGTGGCAGTGACGGGTCCGGTGGTTCAACATCGGGCGGGAGCACCAGTGGCGGTACAGGCGAGAACGCGGCCGACGGCTCATCTGGTGGCGGCGAAGATAGCCTGGCCAGCGATTCGATACCTGGCGAAGCAGATAGCGCAGCCGATAGCTCTGCAGCATCCGACGCCGCGACGCCAATATCGGGCGCACTGTCGGTGGGCAAGGGCGCACTCAAGTCAACTGTCACCCAGTCTGTCGGCACCATATTCAGCAAAAACACATCGACGAAACAACGCGTCAAAGCCGGCATGCGACTGTCTGGTGTCAGCATGGTAACGTTGAGTATCGGGTTTTTGGCAGTCTACTACAGCCGGCGCCTCGCCCGGCATCTGCGCGGCACTGGGTGGCACACGCCATACGTGGCGTAAGATATTTAGCGCAGCGCTTCTCTGTAAAAAATAGTAGCCACCACTGTGACAAAAAGCACTGGGTAATTGCATACAAAAACTTGCACAAGCAACCCGAGGGGGCTAGTATTTAGATAGCGTTACAAAAACCCAAAAATGCGTAAAAATAAAAAATGGTTACATTCTAGTCTGTTTGCCGTAGCCGGCGCTGTGCTGATAGTATCCTCCTTCAGTTACCATTCACCACGCTCGGCCAAAGCTTTTTCGCAGCCGTTTATTGCCACCGATGCCATCGGCCAGAACACCAACAGCGATCCGATGGCAGCCGTAGATTATACGACCTGGCACGCTGATAACAACAGTGGCCCGGTATCGAGCGGAGGCTTCCACCAGCCAGACTCGCTGGCACTCGATACGCTACACCATCGGCTCTTCGTCGCCGATACCGGTAACTGCCGCGTACTTATCTATAACTTATCAGTGACGAATCAACTACTCGACAGGGTAGCCGACAACGTGCTCGGCACCAGCACGTTTGATAACAGCGACCCGAACTGGTGTAACTTTACCGCTAGCCCAACAGGCATGAACACGCCGACCGGAGTTTTATACGATGCCGTTCATGACAGGTTATTTGTAGCCGATGAGCTGTACAATCTGATACACGTTTACGACCTCTCTGGAGGCATAACCAATGGTATGGCCGAAAATTATGTACTTGGTGCGGCTGACCTTAGCAGTGATGGCTTCGGTACATTGACAGCTAATGGCATGTCGTTGCCAGAGCAGATGGCCTACGACACGACCAACGACTATTTGTTCGTGACCGATGGTTTCTATGATGACCGCGTGCTGGTTTTCGACCTGTCCGGCGGTATCAGCAACGGCATGAATGCGGCCCATGTACTAGGACAGCAAGATTTTACCTCCGCAACCTGGCACAACGACGATGACAGCATGGACCGTCCGTATGGCTTGGCATACGACCAAGCCGGCAAGCGGCTATTTGTAGCTGATATTCTGGATAATCGAGTGCTGCAATACGATCTATCGGGCGGCATTAGCGACGGTATGGCTGCTAGCCACGTTTTGGGGCAGCCCGACTTCTCGAGCTTTGGATCTTCGGCTAGCGCGACAACTATGAACAGCCCGCGGGCCCTCACATATGATGCCTCACAAGATAGATTGTTCGTATCAGAGCAATACAACAACCGAGTGACGATATTTGATTTCGCCGGGGGAATAAGCAATGGCATGGCGGCGAGCTATGTTCTCGGGCAAACCAATTTTACAAACCGTAACTGTAATACATCGCAGGGCTTGATGTGTTGGCCGATGCAAACAGCTTATGATTCGGCTACCAATACTCTGTGGTTAGCAGATCAAAGCAATAGTCGTGTGATGATATACAGCACCCCGCCACCGCCATTTCTGCAAACGGATATCCTAGGGCAGGCAATTGCTAACAATCCAGCCGGGCCTGGAGACTACACAACCTCGAACACTGGCCTTGGTCCCACGCAGTTAAATTCTGCCCAAGATGTAGTCGTTGACATGGTTCACCATCGCCTGTTCGTGGCAGACACGAACAACTGTCGTGTCCTGGAATACGACTTAACGACTAGTGACACGGTGAGCAGCTATGCTGCCAGCCACGTGCTGGGGGAGCCAGACATGGCGACGAGTAGTTGCAGCGTTTCGCAAGCCGGTATGGGGTCGCCGAATGGTCTGACATATGATCCCGTCGCTGACGAGCTTTTTGTGGGGGGTGACGGGCGCGTACTAGTATTCGACCTCTCCGGTGGTCTAAGCGACGGTATGAATGCTACGAACGTCTTGGGTGAGCCGGACTTTATCACCCAAAACTATGCAACGACTCAAAATGGACTATCTAATACCGGTAGCCTATGGTTTGATACTGGCTCCAAGCAACTATTCGTCGCCGACAATGGTAACGAAAGGGTGATGATATTCGATTTATCGAGCGGTGTTAGCGACGGCATGAATGCCTCGCACGAGCTTGGTGAGCCCGACTTTACGACACTTGGATTTTCGGCCGATGCAGTCAGTTTAGGTGGTGGCCCAGCTGGGATCGCCTACGATGCTGTTGCCAAGCGACTCTACGTTGCGGATAGCGGGAACAATCGTGTCATGGAATTCGACGTATCCAGCGGTATTAGCGATGGCATGGCGGCCAGCCATGTGCTTGGCCAAGTTGACATGACGTCGTCGAACAGTCACCTGAACCAAAATCGATTCAATCGACCACTTGGACTGGCACTCGATCCAGCCAATCATAAACTGTTCGTCGGTGATGATTTCAATTATCGCGTTATAACATTTGATGTATCGGGAACTATTACCGACGGTATGAATGCCGACGGCATACTCGGCCAGCCCGATTTCGGGTTCGATGACTGCAATACTTCCCAGGATGGTATCTGCGATGCCAACGGTCTGTCATACGATACCGTACAGCACCGTCTATTCATCGCTGACGGGTCAAATAATCGAGTCGTAAGCTATGACTTCGCAAACTTGCAGAGTTCTGTGCCGGCCGGTACAGAGGGCAGCGCCTATAGTCAGTCTCTCGGACGGCAAATTAGTGGCGCACCGACGTACATTCTTAGCAGCGGCAGCCTGCCAACAGGTGTTGTACTGGGTGCATCTACGGGTACGCTGAGTGGAACACCGACCGTACCAGGAACATACAACTTTGCTATAGGTGTCGCAGATAACCTGGGTAAGACTGGCACCTATCAGGCTGCGCAGAATTACGCGCTACTAATAAACGCTTCCGGCACGTCTGGCGGGGGAGGCGGTACTTCCGGTGGCGGATCATCGTCTGGCGGCGGCTCGTCCTCTGGCGGGACACCATCGACACCAAAAGTGCCGACAACTTCGGCACTGCCCCCAACAACACCCGAGTCCAGTACGCCGACACAAACAACCGGCACGACTGATCAGGCCAGTAGTTCAAGCAGCGGTGGCAAGGTTTCGAAACCGAGTGTCGCTAGCGGCGAGCATCCCAAAAGCGCCTTCTTTATGTTGGTTGGTTTGCGGAACTTTATCCGCAGTATCCCCGAGTCCGTAGCTCGGGCCTTCCCTTGGTTGCTATTCGTATTGCTGGCGATGATTGCCCTGTGGTCGCTGTGGCGAGCCATAGCCGAAGCTAAGCTTGTCCGCACGCTGGCAGCCCTCGTTCGCAAACAGCAGTTGCTGGCCGAGGAAAAAGACACCTTTGTCGAACTCAGTTCACACTATTTGCGTACGCCACTGACTATTATCGCTGGGGGTGCCGAATTAGCCGCCAGTTTACCGGGCGGCGCCGAGCTGGCCAAGAAGTTGAGCGTGCCAATCGAAGGCCTCAAGACAGTTGTCGAGGATATCCTGAAGGGGATTAAGCAGAACCAGGCACTGGCCAACATTACGTCGGTCCCGCCTGCCGAGGCCAGGCCAAGTGCAGCCAAATCACCGCTGTTCTGGCTGCCGATGTTACTGGTGGGCGTAGCGGTCACGCTGGCCGATTGGCTGTTTGCGATTTATAAAGACCTCAGCACTTCGACAATTACCTATCTAGAGCAAGGGCTGGTTTTTGTCCTTATTGGCCTTTTGCTCTACGGCTCGCTCCGGCGCTACCACAGTAACAAATTATTGCGGGCTCACACCCAGCAACTTGTCGACGAACAAACACAGCTCGACATGGCCCGAAATCAATTTATTAATCGCTGCGCCGTCGATCTCGGCCGTTGCGTCCACGATATATCGAATGTACTGACCGCCGACCCCGAAGCTGCCAAGGTTTCGGCGCACGTGCAAAAAGGCGTCGATGACCTCCAGGCAATGATAGGCCGCTTTAATCTGTTAGCAACGCTGCAAACAGGTATTAAGCCAACCGAACGAACCAAAGTCATGGTCCATGATATTGTCGCTGCCGCCGACAGTGCCGTCGCTGCCGCCGCCGAAGCCAAGCACGTCGGTCTAGACGCCAGCCAAGTATCGGCTCGGGCCACAGTGACAACCGAGCCAGAACTGTTGAAAACGGTTGTGACTAGCTTAGTCGACAATGCCGTCAAATATAGCGAAGACAACAGTCATGTTGCGACCAGCCTGACGCATGGCGGCGGTGGGTTGGAGCTGCGCGTGCATGACAATGGCAAGGGCATAGATGAGGCACATCTCGGCCATCTGTTCCAGCCATTCGCCCGCGCCGAAGGCAGCGCGCTCGACTTTAGCCAGCAGGGCATGGGTTTCAGCCTGTACCTGGACAAAATTATCCTCGACTACCTCGACGGCAGTATTAGCGCCCAGTCGGCGCCAGGCAAGGGCACAACGGTTAGTATTCAGCTGCCAGCTTAACTGTTTGATTATTCGGGGGAGCTAAGAGCATCGTTTAATTGAGATAGCTCGTCGAGAGCAGCGTGGAATGTCTGCCAGTCTTTTTCGGTAACTATCATTTGCTGATGGTCACCACCGACGTGGCGCACCCGTTCGAGGACAAGTTCGTCCCTGAGAACCTTGCCAGTAAGTGCTACATGACTGGCGGCTTTTCCCCTGGCCGCGTGCAGGTTTTTCGTAGTATCCAGTTCGATAAAGCCTACTTCAATCGAATGGAGATAGAAACTCCCAATAGGCTTGAATCGCTGACGAGTCTGGACGTCGAATTCATCCTTCGCTTTCGATGCAGGGTCGTCCCTAACAGAATCGAGTAGGGCATTGATACCCTCGGGGCTGCCTAGGTCTAGCTCGACGACTGGATTAATTGCTAGACCACCAAGCTTATCCAACACTGCTTGACCGCGCAGCATTTCGTAGGTAGAAGTGAGGTCAATAAGGCGGTCTTTATCTGTTTTATCGCTCATGGTTATAATATTAGCATATTTTGTTGACATAAGCAACATCAGGTGGTATCATTAGCGTAATTCGGGAAAGAATAAGAGGGTTCAGCCATTTACGTGGCCGAGCCCTTTTTCTATCCGGAGGCTTACTAAACCTAATGGAGTTTAACCCTATGGCTGGAACCAAAGCAGGTGGCAAAGCCGCCGCCGCAACCAACAAGGCTAAATACGGTGCTGACTTCTACGCCAAAATTGGTGCAGAAGGTGGCAAGAAGGGTCACACTGGTGGCTTCTTCGCTAACCGCGACCTCGCACGCCTCGCTGGCGCACGTGGTGGCAAAATTAGCCGTCGCACTAAAAAGACCGCCTAAGGTCTACGAAATACGAACGGGCCCTGCTGCATACGCGCCAGGGTCCGTTTATTATAAGAAGTTATGACAGAGTATGCCCACGATATAAGTATCGTCCGCCAGATACGCAACCTTAGCGAGCCCCAGGTAGATGATTTGGACCTGGCGTTTTATGGTAATACTGGTGGCCTGACGCAATTGATGCGCAACCGGGTTCGGTTTACGGCTGACATGTTTCCGAGCGTCACACTGGTGAAGCCAGAAGAGATGCTGAACCTGCAGGAGCACTTGGCGGTGCCGTTTGATATACCGGTTCAAAATAGTCTTTGGCGCTTCCTCGCGACTACCATGCCCACCCCGCACTTTCTGCCAAAAACAGTCCACACCTGGCCGGAACATATCGCTGTTCGCGGCGTAAACGAGCGCCAAGTATGGCTGGGTGCGGACGAAAGCTTGCAGCCGGAGCGATCATTTGTAACCCATGCACTGCAGAGTTACTTGGCGGCAATGTTCGAGCGTGATGAAGCCGAAATTGCTGGCTGCTGGGATGAAAACTTTGTCCCCGGTTTTTATCTTGCAACTGTCAGCCCAATAAATTCCGAACTCATAACCAAGGAACTAATACGGGTGGTACATGAGTCCCCAATTCTTGAGGGCGAGCTGTCGCTCAAAGGGGTGCAATTAGCTACTGCAACGCGACGTTTATAACTGAGAGGCAAAGATGGTGACTGGTTGAGCGACATTGCGGACCGAGCGGTAGGGACGGCAGAAGCGCGAGGCGCTGACGCGCCAGCTGGTGTGGCAATTGTGACAACGGTAGTGGCGATGGTCGGACTGCTGCAGGCAGCGCATGGTACAGCTCGGGCATATGCTGCGGGCAAATAGCCAGTCGCGGTAGGTGTCTAGACAGTCTTGGATATGGTTGGCATCGATAGGCATGTCGTACTGGTTGGCGAGCACTTCAGCGCGGGCCCAGGCGGCGACTTCTAGCTGCAGTAACTCGATATCAGTGTTGTAAGCTTTGTGGTCCAGCAGGCTGTGGGCGGTCTCGTGTAGGAGTGCCCAGCGGGCTTTGTCGCCATGGCCATCGGCTTTATAAAACACTTCGCTTGTGGCCGGTGCCCAATAAAAAGCCGTACCAGCCTGGAAGCTGATAGCCGGGAACTGCGCCTGCAGTGATTTAAGCAGCTTTTGCATAGCTCCGTGAGGCTTTCTTGGGTCGTGTGGCAAAGATGGCCTTGGCAGCATCGTAGCAGCCGAATATTACGGCTTCCTCAGGTCGGGCTGCTTTGCGCAGGGCGGGCATCGGCACTAGGGGGGTTTCGTAGACGGCCAGCGAATCGCTCAAGAACTTTTCGAAGCGCTCAAAATAGTTGCCAACCGAGCCACCGACAACGATAACGTCCGGTTGCATCAGTGCAATCAGCTCGAGAAAACCGAGCGTCAGCTCGCGGGTAATTTTGCGCCAGGTGGCGTCATCATGAATATCCTCGGCGCGCTTACCGTAGCGGTCGACGATGGCCCGGCCGGATGCAAAGGACTCCCAGGGGAGCAACTTGCCGTCGTGCTCCAGCATTATCGTCCGCCCACCACCGTCACCCAGATTGTCGTCGATGTGGCAGTCAACAGTCAGGGCGTAGCCGATACCGGTGCTGATAGTCACGTACAGAACGCGGTGATATTTGTCTTTTACCAGCATGGCCTCGCTCAGACTGGCCATCTTAGCATCGTTATTAACAGTGATAGGGCAGTCGAAGATTCGCTCCAAGTCGGCCTGGACCAGTACGTTGTGCCAGGGCAAATTGGCGAAACCGACGGCGCGGCCAGTGTCGCGGTTAAAATTGGTCACCGGAATGCCGGCGCCACCAGCGACAAATGTCTGGTGCTCCATATGGGCCAAGGTGTGCCGGACTTCGAGCAGGAAATGTTTGTAGTTTGGTGGGGTAGGGAACTTGCGGGACTCTAGGATAACGCCGTGTTCGTCCAGCGCTGCAATCAGCGTCTTGGTACCTCCGACATCAACCCCCACGTACATAGGAGTAGTGTATCAGATTTACGAAGTTTGGTTCAGGCAGTTAAGCGCTGAGTTCCGGCTGAAGCTCTGAATCTAGCATGGCAGCTTCCAAGTCGTATCGTGGGAATGCAAGCACTGTAGATGTGGGCTCATTTGCCTCTAATATATCTTCCAAGCGAGGTGGAAATAAGTCGGCAGCTTCTAGGGCCCGTCGGCCGTACATCCTGTCAAAGTGGCTAGCATCTGATTCCCGTGTGCCGTTCCCGTGCCGCATGTCACCGTAGGCTGGGTGACTGGGGTCGGTGATGCCCATTAAAGCCTCAACGGCAATAATTTCAGTGCGACGCTCGGCCGCCATTTGTAGGTAGCCATTAGCCGCATACGCCACTTCCAGCGCATCAAGTGGCATTTGTGCTGCCTGGAGACGGCGAGCCCAGAACTGCTTACCGCTGCTCGCATCAGCTTGTGCCTGTGCCGTAATCGACGGATCTGCCAATAGGTCATTTGCCTTGCTAAGTTCGCGGCTGGAGACCGTTAACGTTTGAATAGTTGATGACATATGTTCGGATGTTTTCATAGGAATTGACTGTAACAGCACATTATTTACAGCTCAAGCATTTTGGACAAATAGGTTTATTTGAGCCCCAAATAATATCATGCATGATATATTTAGGCGTTTTCAGATTGCCCGCGCGGCCTCTTTACCTAAGGAGTTAAATCAGGTATAATCATGGGTAATCCTACCAGAAACTTTAATGGCTGAGCCCTTGCGGGGCGCTCGGCACGGCAAGCTAAGCTTCTACAGGAAATACACTAGCTTCGGCCTGAAGAACCGAGGTGGAAAAGGGGGCATGTAAATGCCAAAAAATACTATGACAATGGACGAGCTACTAGCCGGTAGTGACGTCAAAGAGCTGACGACCGGAGACGTCGTCGAAGGGACGGTTAACTCCGTCAAGAAACACGAGGTCTGGATAGACCTTGGTGCTCGTGGCACCGGAGTGGTGATGCGCCGGGAAATCGGCCATGGCCAGGTGCTAGAAGTCGGGCAGGTTATCACTATCAGTGTTATCGACCCCGAGATGGAAGAGGGCTACGCCCTACTGAGCATGAAACGGGCTGTCAAAGACCGTGGCTGGGACGAACTCCAGCGGGCCTTTGATGCCAACGAGATTGTTGATATTTCCCCATACGATGCCAACCGCGGCGGTCTGCTGGTTGAGCTGGAAGGCATTCGTGGCTTCCTGCCTGTCAGCCAACTGGCTGCCGGCCACTACCCACGCGTATCTGGCGCCGACAAGGACGAAATCCTGCAGAAGTTAAACCAATTGGTTGGCCAGACGCTGCGAGCTCGCATCCTCGATGTTAGCCGCAAGGACAATAAGCTGATTTTTTCCGAAAAAGAAGCTGTTAAGGACGACATGGCGGCTCGCTTTAGCGAGCTAAAGGTCGGTGATGAAGTCGAAGGTGTTGTAACTGGCGTGATTGACTTCGGTGCCTTCATGAACGTCGATGGAATAGAAGGCTTGATCCACATCAGTGAAATCAGCTGGGAACGCGTCGACAACCCACGTAACTACGTCAAGGTTGGCGACACTGTCAAAGCTAAGATTATTGCTATAGACAAAGACCGCCTTTCCTTAAGCCTCAAACAAATGCAGGAAGACCCATGGCTCGGCGAAGTCAAAGCCTTCAAGAAGGGTGATGTCGTCGAAGGCAAGATTACCCGTATCACGCCATTTGGCGCATTTGTACAGATAAGTGCCAGTGTCGAAGCCTTGGTCCATGTGTCCGAAATGGGCAACGATGATAACATCGACCCCGAGAAGATCTTCCAATTGAACGAGAAAAAAGAGTTCAAGGTCTTAGACATCGATACGGAAAATCGCAAGATTGCTTTGTCGCTGAAAGCGGCGAAGTAAGAGGCTTTCCAGATGCAGCACATTACGGCGTTAGCAGCTCCAGTCCGCACTCACCGCACCGTAAGTGCGGCTCCCTTGCGGGCTTCACTGCTGCCTTGTACTGCACTACAGCTGAAAACCCTGTACCAATACGCGGTGTAATTTAGTTAAGTAAACGGCCCCCGGCCAGAAAGGAGTGACGACGATGGCAGAAGCAGAACAAGCGCAGCAACGAACCGTAATCGAAGTAGAAGATATGATCACCGTCGGCACTCTGGCCGAGCGGCTGAGTATCCCTGTCACTCGACTCATCGGTGAGCTGATGAAAAACGGTGTTATGGCGACCGTTAACGAGCGGATCGATTTCGATACGGCCCAGATTATCGTCGGCGAGCTGGGTCTCGACTTTGAGCTCAAGCGCCAAGAAGCTGCCGAAGTACCAGTCCGCGAAAAGCAAATTGCCAGTGCCGATGCTACATCACGCCCACCAGTGGTGGCGGTGATGGGGCATGTCGACCATGGCAAAACCAGCCTACTGGACGCTATCCGCAGTGCCCATGTTGCCAAGGGCGAAGCCGGTGGTATCACCCAGCACATCTCGGCGTATCAGATTACACACGCTGAGCGCAAAATTACCTTTCTGGATACGCCTGGCCACGAAGCCTTTGCGGCTATCCGCGAGCACGGCGCTCTATTAACCGACATCGTTATTATCGTTGTGGCGGCCGACGACGGTATCAAGCCACAGACTATCGAAGCTATTCGCTTCGCCCGCAAAGCCGGCGTCAAGATCGTCGTGGCTGCCAACAAGATGGACAAAGAAGGTGCCGATATCAACCGCCTGTATAGCCAGCTCAGCGAGCACGGCATCACCTGGGACGGCTGGAAGGGCGGCGACACGCCAGTCCTGCCGGTGAGTGCCAAAAGTGGCGATGGTATCCCAGAACTACTTGACATGATTTTGCTGGTGACGGATGTCGAAGATCTCAAGGCCGACGTCGCTGGCCCAGC
>JBBQTW010000021.1:0-12741 GCA_038234505.1 Saccharimonadales bacterium (SeqCode)
CATGGTCAGGTCGAGCCAGCTCGGACTACGTAATTACTCGAGTAACGCTATGGGGAGTTTTATTACCTAGGTGCGCGGTGTAACCCGAAATGTAATACTTGTCCTCATGGGGGTAGTTTCTTCTACCTTAAGTCTTTCGAACTGGATTTTAGCAGTGTCCAGGTTTTCTAGTAGTCGCAGGCCTTTGCCCAGAAGCACCGGCATAATATCTAGCTGCAGCTCATCGCACAGCCCGGCATTTAGGCATTGCTGTATGGTGTCGGCGCCACCTATTACCTGCACGTCTTTGCCGCCGGCGGCGCGCACGGCCTGGGCCACCGCACTCGGCAACCCATCGGTTACGAACGTGAAGCTCAGCTTGCCATTGCCTGCAGGGTACTTGGCTGGTGGTGTGTGGGTGAGGACAAAAATCGGCGTCTGGAATTCATAATCGTCGTTGGCCCACATAAACGGGTCGTCCATACCGTCGTAGACATGCCTGCCCATAACCGCGGCACCCGTGTTTTCTATCATCTGCCGAAAAGAAGCTGCCTGCAGCAGTTCCGAAAAATCTGGATTGACTTTATCGGCATCTACAAAGCCGTCCAGAGACATACTCATACCGGTGATTACTTTTCCCATACCAAAATTATATCAAATACTAGGCGGCTGGCCGTAGCTAAACGTGCGAACGGGTACTGCACTTTATACGGAGTGTGCGGCTACTCGTGAGCAAATAATTTGCCTAGTCGTTGCTTTCCACAAACTGTTTCAAAGCATCTAGACGCCTATCCCACTGAAGTTCCAGGCTGGCAATAAACGCCCGAGCGGTCGCCAGCGAGGCTGGGTCTAGACTGACCTCTACTTGCCTGCCTTTTGTCTGCAACGTTACAAGTTCTGCGTCGGCCAATACCTGTAGGTGCTTACGCGCTCCTTGGCGAGTTACGCCTAGCCCGTCGAACAAACCACCAACCGTGCTGTGCGATTTATCGGATAAACGCTTAACCATCTCCAGGCGGATAGGATCGCCGAGTGCTTTAAATGTTTCAGCTACCAGCATATTTACTCCTCGGAGAATTTCTTTTCTAGGCGGCCCAGCATATAACCCCAGCCGCCGGTATTCTGCTGGAAGCTCGCTTCTGCGACCTCGGCTGGTAATTTAGAGAAGCCCGATTCGGTCATGGTTACGGTGGTGACACCGCTCGTTTCCGCCAATTTGAACTCTACAAGTGTGGTAATTGTTTCGGCAACATTTCCAATAAAGTGGTTAGCACCGGGCACCCAGCGGTAGGCAAAATACTCATGGGGTTTTGTTGCGACCACCAGTATTTGGGTCTCGCCGTGTTCGCCAAAATTCAGTATCGGCTGGTCGCCCTCTGCTAGCGTGCCTTCTATGCTATCCGGGAACCACGAAGTAATTTTCGACGGGTCCGCAATTGCTTCATAGACCTGCTCTTTGGCTGCGTTGATAGTGATTTCGCGCTCGATTTTATCCTGCATGGTGACTCCTGACATATCTATAACTTACTTGTTCCTATTAAAAGTTAAGCACAGAAGAACATTACATGCAACTAATAAGTTGCATGTTGTGCTTGCCTACTTTGTTCTCCGATGACTAATCTCGATTGTTAGGCAAGGATAACTACTTGGGTCGAGCTGTTTTATCTATTTGTTGCAGTGCCCAAGTATTGCCGTCGGGGTCTTCGAAGTACGCATACTTTACGCCGCCCATATCGTTGACACCACTAATTTCAACTTCATTCGAAATCAACAGGTCTCTCGCCTTCTCTATGTCAGATACAACAAGGTGCGTGTTTTTGACTGACCCCGGCGCCGATAGTCCGCCCATACCCTCACCAAATACGATTGAACAGCATGAACCTGGTGGCGTGAGTTGAACAACGCGCATACCATTACCAGGCTGGATATCGTGATCGAGGTTAAAACCAAGTTTATTTTTATAAAAATCAATGCTCGCACCCACATTGCTAACCGGCAGCATAATTACTTCTATTTTCATATCCATAGCCTTACTATAGCAAAAGCGCACCCTCTTGAGTGCGTTTGGCATATTCATAAATGGTGCGGCATAGTTACTGAAGGTGTAACTCTCATTATGAGCCATGCATATAGTTTGGGATTGACGATGCTCTAGTTAGTAACTGCTAAGCGTTCGTATATCGATTGTGCTTCCTGCGTGGCTTTATTGTACTGAGCATTTTTTGGTCCTGCATAATTCATGTCACCTACCATCGTAGTGTAGTCGCCCATCCAGTTGTCGTTCACGAACGTATCCGGCTTCAGGTAGTCCTTGTACCGCTTTTGCATGCACGCCGTCCACTGGGGGCCAAAATTGCTATCCGTATACTGGCAGACATCGGTTATCAACTGGTAGTTGTTGCGGTCATTGCCAAAGCCACTCTGCCCCAGTGTCATGTTTGATTGAATATCAAACGGCGTTGTCAGCCACGTGTAAAACTCGCCGTAGGTGTGATTTTTGCCGGTATCCGACAGCTGCACTTGGGCTTTATTGACACTAATATATTTGACGTAGTATATGGGGTCGTATTTGAGAAAACGCAAGTGTTTGGTAAAGCTGAGCTTCGACTGCCCGGACAGCTTGACCTTCTGAAATGTAGCCCAGCCCTGCTTGTTCACCTTTGCCTTCACCGGGTTCTTGCCGTCAACATACAGCTTCAATGTATCCCGGCTCGCATCGTGCACGACCACATCGTAGGCACCGTTACCTTTGAAATAGGCATTTTTGACATAAAAAACACTAGTATTTGTGGCAAAGACAGTCGTAGAAAGTGATAGCACTGCCAAAAAAGGCAAAAGCAAGAGATAAAGTTTTTTCATAATCAGACTATAACATATCAAGTTCTATGTTATTCATCCGTAAAACTACAAACAAAAAGGGACGCCGAAGCGTTCAATATGGTTTAAATTGGTGCAGCATAATTTACGAAAGTATAACCGTTATTCGATGCTGTAATGTTATGTAGATACGTCTGGCAAGTTAACCTCGTCCCATATCCATAATTTTGTAGCCTTGCGAAAGGCTAGTTTCACTACTGATTTGGAATCTTGTAATCTTGGCCGTCAAACACTAGGATTTTTGTGTCCAAGTTGTAAGACCCAGTCTTTGTTTCACCATTGATCGTCGCTTCAATCTGAGTTCCGTGACAGCTGTAAGTACCGGCTTCCAACTTGTCAGCTTTTTGCCAGACGACAGTTTTGTCATTAAACGTTACATGCCAGTAGTTGGACTGTACATCCTGGCCACCAGCGGGAGCTTCATTCATAGCCGTCACTGACTGGTAGGCTGTCTTCAGAGTAACCTCGCAGGCACTCGAACTTTCTGTATTCGATGATGTGGCGACCTGACTGCTTGATGAGCTAGTGGTTGCGTCCGTTTTCGGAGAATTCTTTTTAAATACTAGAAATACAGAGAGCGCTAGAATAACCACAACAATCGGAATAATAATTTTAAATTTCATGATTATACAGTACCACGAAACGAACCCGCTAGGACCATTGTTGACGCAAAGAAAAAGACCCTTGCGGGTCAAAATTCTGCAATGTGGTGCGGGTGAGGGGACTCTAACCCCTGGCCTCGTCCTTGGCAAGGACGCGCTCTAAACAACTGAGCTACACCCGCATGTGTGTAATTATATCTGAAATGTACGTCTGGCGTGGATGTTGTCCTTGGCCTGGCAAGTACGGTCACCTCTGGCGACCCCGGAACTTCACTGCTGGAAACAAGTTTCCGCCGGAAGGTTCCCTTGCGTACCGCCACCGGCGGTTCTCACTCGAAACAACTGAGCTACACCCGCATGTGTACTCGAAAGATTGTAGCAAAAACACCTTGAAATGAAAAGTGCGCGGGCCGAAACCCGCGCACTTGTTAGCTTAAATTTTTATCTTTAGTGACCGCTGGGCTGATTTTTGCCTTGTGTAGCGATGAAGCTGACACAGTCGCCCTGGTTTTTGAATGTCGAGCCATAGCTCTTCCAGCCATTGTTCTTACACTGGTCTGCCGTTTTAGGCATTGCCTGGTTGGCGGTGATTTGCATCGCAACCGTACCGTTTGGCGTCCAGTTAGTATCCCGACAGAACGTATTGCCAGTACAGTTCGGGTTTGTGTAATAGCCTGTTGTGGTGCTTGTGTTCCAGAAAGTTGAGTCGCTACTATCATCTGTACCGACACTTACTACTTGGTTGTCTGGAACGGCGATATTAAGCGAGTTGTATGGGCCATCCACATGGGTTGGGTGAAGTCCATAGGTTTGTGTATTGTAGACAAAGCCAACAATTACATCTGTTGGCAGCGTTAAGTTCAAACTACTTAGGTCAAGTGGCGCGTTGAATGCGAGACCATGATTACAATGCCCTGCGGAATCTTGCCAGCCAGTAGTATCGCCACTGGTGCATGCGGGGCCAACAGGACGCCATGGGACATGTACGGTAACCTCTTTACTGCCGAGTAGATGGTTAGGCACATCACCTGTAAGCGTATTGGCGTAGATGTTCGTAGTAATCGGCCAGTTAAAACCAGTGTCGTCACACACACCGGCGTTAGCTTCACAGTACGCAACATTGGCTGGGGTTGCGGCAAGAGCCCAGTTACTCATTGTAAGTGTAACGGTATTAAGCTGTCGCGCGGTGCCAGACAAGTGGACATAGTCACCAAATTCGTTCGTCTGCTGCGCCTGGAATGGTTGGCTTGGATAATTAGTGGCTGGCGTAACACTCGGTGTCGAATCATAGACCACCACGCCACCCGTCAAAGCGTGAGCCGAGCCGAAGGTTGCCAGTGTAAGGCCTGTGCCGCCGCCGAGGGTGAGCACTGCTGCTGACAGTGCAAAGGCGGTTTTGGTTTTTATTTTCTGGATACCGTGTTTTAGGTCGTATTTAATATAGTGTAGCTTCATGAACTCTCCTACTTAGTGGTTTCAGCATACACCCAGGTTTGGCTTGACCCGGATATTGAACCTGTTAGGATGGGCTTGACAGGCTGTCGATACGGTTTAGGCGTTGTAAATATGGCACTGTGGGCCTCTACGCGGTCCTAGGACGGGTTTTTCGAGGGTAAGCAACGTGTCACACTGCCATTTTTTTGTATATCTGCTGCCCGCAGGAGGCACGAAATTATACGGCCAAATCATATTAAAGCCTAGCCAAGTCCAAAATGCGCGGGCCGAAACCCGCGCATTTTTTGCTGGCAAATCTATTTAGTTTTTAGTGCTGTGATTTGCCGTTGCTAGCAACGTAGCTTACACAGGCACCTTGATTTTTGAAGCCATTGCCATTGGCATCTTTGGCGGTCATCCAGCCGCCGTCCTTACACTGGTCTTTGTCACTGACCAGGGTGTATGGTTCGAAATTGTAAGTCGCACCGTTGAAATTAACCAGGTCGGCTTCGACGTTATAGCCCAGATTGTTTGAACCAATATCTACACCAAATGCGGCTACGAGCGCCGATGGGCAGATTGTGTTGATTTGGGCCAGCGTGTAGCTAGCTGGGCCACCGGGCGTTCCGACTATTGTTCCGCTGGAACACGTGACGGTACGAGTGGACCAAAACAGACCTTGAGCGACATCCCACTTCTGCCATGTACCGGGGATTAAGGCAGCGTTGCCATTATTGCCGGTGTTTTGATAGGGCTCAAATACTAACGTTGTAAACCCACTCGTTCCGCCATTGAGGAATGTAACGAGGTGGTAGGCCGGGTCCGCGACTATGCCAGCGGGTGCGTTTTGCTTGGTGTAATAACTTGCATCCGTCAGGCCCGCCAGGGGGTCACTGGCACCATGGTAATACTGCGCTTTGTCGCTTGGACTGAGACCAGTGGTTAGCTGGAGTGCACCATTGTGTGGGTCGCCCGGTGCCGTAGTATCGTTATTGAACGTTACTGCGCCAGCGCCAGTCGTGTCGTTGGTTGACCAGCCTTGTGAATTTACGGGTGGCGTCACAACAATTTGTGTAGTTGCAGCTTTGGCGGCTAGTGGCATGCCTATTATCATCGTTAATACGGCAATACCTGCAGCGCCACTCATAGCAAGCGCTCGTGCCTTCGTTTTTATCTTCTTAACGCCTGTTAGGTTGTTATAAATATATCGCATGCGAGCACCTCCTAGTTATGTTGCCAAGTATACGCATGGCGCCATTTCTGCGTGTGAGTAATCTTACTTACACTTGAGCAGCTCGGCTGCCTGGTAGCGGCTTAACCTATTTTAGGGGCGTAGGACTAATGGCCGGGTGCCTTCGGCGTATTCTTTTATTACTTCGGCTGCGTTCCAGGAAAGTTCGTCGAATTTGAGGGGGTCGCGGATTTGGATGGTCAGGAACTGTTGCTGCCAGTCTGGGTTCATATACAGCTCGTCGTGCAGTGCTGCCGTTTCGCAGTGGCCGTCGCGCAAGGCAGCCGTAGCGTATATGAGTTTGAGATAAGCATCGGTTTTTGGCAGGCCAGCTGCCCGCGACTTGTGAAAGTCTTGCTGGAGGATAGAGCCAATCTGGCGTAGACCGGTGCCGCGCAGGATACGCTGCATGTATTCATCCGTCTTGGCCCGCAATGCTTCGCGGATAGCAGGGTCCGCGGACAGATGTATCTGCGGCCAGTCCGGGATAGCTTCGTGGTTGCCGAGATTTTCTGGTGAATTCATATATCTCATCATACGGGATTGTTGGGCCTACAACGATGGGGCTCCTCCCAGACAGCGGGCTTCGCCCTTTTGCACTGCGGCGTGCTCGGGGGGGCTCCTCCCAGGCCTCGCTGTGCTCGCGCACTGCGTCATGCTCGGTACAAGTTACATGGTCCTCCCAGACAGCGGGCTTCGCCCTTTTGCATTCCGCCGTGCTCGGTGCAAGCACCTGTGCGCGTGCTCATTCCACCGAACTGGTGGTTCGCCTGGCGGCTCTCGCATCCAGTTCGGGTCCGGGTGACCAATAAAAATGGACCACGCAGTGGTGATCCATTTTTATTGGTGGCTCCTCCCAGACTCGAACTGGGGACACGCGGCTCTTCAGGCCGCTGCTCTACCAACTGAGCTAAAGAGCCCTAATGAGACAAACCTACGGTTTTTCTCATCGCGCGGGGCGACGGAATAAATCCGTCGTCTCCGGCTGCTCTTTTCCCTGGTGCAGGATAAGCTAAGACATACGTATTCTACCGATTTTACCTCTATTATTCAACTAGCTGACGGCTGTGCCGAAGAGATGGCCTACTAGGTAGGTGGCTATCATGGCCAATACGCCGCCTACTACGACGCGGGCAATCGCCCGGCGGCGCGACGCCTGGCCGACGGTGGCGCTCAGGTAGCCCGTTATTATGAGGGCAATAACCACCGCGATAAAGGTAACGGCAATGCGCGTGTGCATGCTCGCCAGCACCACAGCTAGCAGCGGCACCAGGCCACCGATAGTGAACGCTATCATCGAGGCCATGGCGGCCTGAGTGGGGTTGTTGAGATCTTCTTCGTCTATCTGTAGTTCGGCCTCTAGGTGGGCTTTGAGGGCGTTTTCGCCACTGAGTTCTTTGGCGACTACTAGTGCCGTTTTGTGGCTGACACCTTTGGCCATGTAGGCCTGGGCCAGGCCCTCTAGCTCGTGCTCTGGGTTATCGCGCAGGCGGCGTTTTTCTTTGCGGATATAGGCCCGTTCGGTGTCGCGCTGGCTGCTGACAGATACGTATTCGCCGACGGCCATGCTAAACGCGCCGGCCACCAGGCCAGCTAAGCCTGATATAAATATGGTGTGTTTAACACTAGTCGCGCCGGCCACGCCGAGGATTATGCTCGATACGCTGACAATACCGTCGTTGGCACCCAGTACGGCTGCTCGTAGCCAATTTAACTGGCCAGTACTTGCCGCTACAGTGTCGTGTTCGCCGGCCATGGCTATTATTCGCCCCAAATTTCGTCGGTGGCTTCTTGGAACGCTTTGTCGCTGCCAATAAACTCAAGCTGTAATAGATCATGCCGGTTTACGAACTGGTAGGCTACGATAACATCACTTGGGACTAGATCGCCCGGTTGCAATATGGCACGCACGACTAACCGGACAGCGTGCATATCATATGTTTTGCTATAGCCTCGCAAAACAAACTCAACATCGGAGATATTAGTGACTTCGGCATGCAGCTCCTCGAACATTTCACGTTTTACAGATTCCTCGAGTGTTTCGTCGTGCTCCCAACCACCACCTGGGATTTCCCATTTTCCACGCTTGTTCTGGACTACGAGTAAGCGCCCTAAATCGTCCTGAATAAGCACTTTCACAGCTACGCGGTAATACGGGCTGGGCAAGCCCTTTAGCTGGTCCATATCCACTAGGCTATTTCTCTTCTGACATGAATTGTTTGACACTCTTCATGGTGTCCAGGAACTGCGAGGGGAAGATTATAGTGCTGTTTTTCTCGACAGCGATATCGCTCAGCACCTGCAGGTTACGCAGCTGCAGGGCTATCGGGTGGGCCGAGATAATGTCGGCGGCGACACCAAGCTTTTCGGCACTCAGGGCTTCGCCCTCAGCCGCGATGATTTTGGCACGCTTTTCGCGCTCGGCCTCGGCTTGTTTGGCCATGGCACGCTGCATGCTATCTGGTAGCTGAATATCTTTGACCTCGACAGTGCTCACTAGGATACCCCACTGCGCCGTGCGCTCCTCGAGCACAGTCTTTATCTTCTCGTTGATAGCGGTGGTCTCACTCAGGACGTCGTCCAGCGTGCTCTGGCCGACGATGTTGCGCACGGTGGTCTGGGCTATCTGGTAGGTAGCCGATACGACGTTCTGGATTTCCACGACCGATTTCACCGGGTCGACAACTTGGTAATAGGCTACGGCCGAGACATCGATACTAACGTTGTCCTTGGTAATAATCTTCTGGCTGTCGACGGGCAGCGTCACGATCTGCATGCTGACTTTGCGCATCTGGTCGACGATGGGGATGATAAGCCGCAGCCCCGGCTGCTTGACCTCTAGCCGTACCTTACCCAGCCGGAACACCACGCCACGCTCGTACTGATTGATAATTCGAATTCCGTTCAGGATGATAATCACCAAGATTACCAACAAAATAATTGCCAAAACCGACATCTGACCCTCCAGTCGTTATACCCCTATTGTACGGTGCGCTTGCAACTCAGTGCAATAAAAATCCCACCGCGGAGGCGAAAAGACTACCGGACTAGTAACGCACCGATTGCATTGCTGAGATATTTGTTGTACAAATAAGTCAGTTATGGCATTTGAATTTTACGGAAGTGACCTAGAAACGGACGAAGGTGTTAAAGCCTTCAAGTATGTATATACTGTCGCTGCAAAGGCCGGAAATGCCATTGAGCTGGAAGAAGACTTGGACACAGCAGGCTATGCAAACTGGCTGGAGAACTCACCAGAGCAGGCCGAAGTATTGTTGCGTAATCTGGCGGCAGATTCATCCCCGCATGCCCGAAACCTAGCTGGGGTTTTGGCCGTCCGGGACTGGATGGTATTCAACTACGAAATCGGACTGGAAGTTGCATCACAAATTATGTTGGATGAGGATCCAGTGGCACGCGAGGAGATTGCAGACTTTGCCGAGGATATGATAAAGGATGTTAGGCATTCTGGGTGGCTGGATAGCCTTGGTATAGCCAAGATGCACAGAGTTGAAACCGCCATTAGCAAAAATAGGCAGGCATTTCCAGACGAAGATAGGAATAATGCCGTGGCGGTAGCGAAACACAAAGACGAACTCGCCTGGCACTACGCCGCCGAGGTCATGGAGCCGCTAGCGGGCGTCGATAGCTTCGAACGGCAAGATGTCGAAGCAGCTGCACTGCGGGCTGCGCGCCTGGCTCTCGGCGTGGTACTTCCCACCTCACCCTCCGTGGGTTAACCAAAGAAGAAACCCTAGGGTTTATTCTTTGGTGGAGATACCGGGACAGCGGGCTTCGTCCTTTTCCGCTGCGGCGTACTCGGAATAAATTCCTGCGCGCGTCCTCACTCCACCGAACCCTGGACCCTCGCGACTGCTACCGCAGCCGCATCCAGGATTCAAGGCACGGTACCCCAAATAAAACACCCTAGACTAAAGCCTAGGGTGTTTTATTTGGTGGAGATACAGGGACTCGAACCCTGGACCTCCTGCATGCCATGCAGGCGCTCTAGCCAACTGAGCTATATCCCCTCGTCGTCCCGTCCGCCTTGGTCTCGTCCGCCTGAGGCGGAGCTTCGATTTGCAGTTACGGTCCTCCTCTCAAAATTCCATTCAGTCGCGTACGCTTCTTGGATTGGAATTTTGATTTCGGCTGCTCTTTTCCAGGCTGCCGTACGCTTTAGAACAGTGGTAATCTTAGCAGAATTTTGTTGAAAATGAAACCTCTGGGTGGCAGACCGGACATTGCAGAAAATCGTTGTGGATTTTATAGCATAACTGGTATAATTCAGGGGTAATCGCCCGGGGGCGCAAACAAAAAGTGAGTCAGCGAAAAAAACCAGTTGTAACCCCTGTACCAGCCACCGCCAAGGCCTGGCTGAACCCAGCTGTGGTGCAACTAGAAGCCGACGCCGAGCCCCTGCTACCCGAATCGATAGAACCAGACCCCACGACCGAGCCGCCAGCTCTAGCGCCGGCTCCAATCCGCCACCGCCGCCAGCGGCTCATCATCGGCTCGGTTATCGGGCTAGCTATCGCTGGTATTAGCAGCGCCAGTATTTACCTGGATACGCACTCGCTCGTGCCGGTCCAGGTAGCGAGTCTGGCGCCAACCCATAGCGCGGCCGGTGCGCACGAAGCCAGCCAACTTTCAGCCGCCGCCAGAGGGTATCGGCTGGCTATCAAAGCACCCGACGGCACAGTCAGTAAATATTCGCTGCGTGACATGGGGCTATCACCTGATATCGCCGCCACCCTGGCCAATGCCAAGGGCCAACACGGCCTGGCGTTTTGGCACACCAGCCACATCGCCCTGGTGCTCAAGACCAGCCAAGCGAAGTTTGTGCCATTCCTGCACGACCACACTGCCCTGGCGGCCACGCCAGCTACCGACGCCGGGCTAGCCATAACCGACGGCAAGGTTACTATCACCCCCGAGGCCAACGGGAAAGGCTACCGAATTGCCAACGCCCCACAGACAGTGCTGGCGAGTGCTGGCAACCTCAGCCCGCAGCCGCTGCCGCTCACCGCCGGCAGTATTGCTCCGTATATCAAAAGCGCCAATCTCCAACAGCCGCAGGCCTTGCTCGCCAAAGTAGTTGCCCAAAAAATCGGCCTGACCATCGCCGGCAGCACTATAGTGCCATCGGCCAGTGATATTGCCAGCTGGGTTACGCTAACTCCAAATATCGTCACCGGCAGCGTCGATGTGAGCGTCAACAACGACGCTGTCAAAACATATGTCGACAACCAGACAGCAGCCTATGTAAATGCGCCAGCTGACACCGTCACCCCGCAGGGCGGCGACGGCACCATCAGCATCGTCGAGCAGCGTGGTGGCGGCAGCGTGGTAGATAAATCGACACTAGTAGCCAACCTGGCCGACCGCTTGCTGGGCGCCGATGGCCAGCAGCTTGCCGTTAGTATCACAGGCGCGGTGTCCAAAACCGTCACCGCCTACGCCCAGCCCAAATGGCTGCTAGTGAACCTAGCCACCCACCGCATGTACGCTTACCAGGACACGACACTGGTACGTACTTTCCTGATATCGGCGGGCAAGGCCGGCACACCAACTGTCCAGGGAACCTACAAAATTTATGCCAAGTACGCCAGCCAGGACATGCGCGGCGCTAACGCCGACGGCACCGACTACTTCCAGCCAAATGTGCAATACGTGAACTATTTCTACAAAGATTACGCCGTCCATGGCAACTACTGGCGACCACTGAGCTATTTCGGCAACATCGACAGCTCGCACGGCTGTGTCGGTGTCGTTAACAGCGACGCCAAATGGATATATAGCTGGGCGCCCATCGGCACCACGGTCCTAGTGCACGCCTAGTGCATGTGTTCGTGCACCAGCGCGTGACCTTTGCCCCGCTTAATCAGCCAGTAATTTACCGGCACAGTGATAACAAACGCCACGGCTAACGACAGCGCCAGCGACCACCAGAACAGAAAACTACTGAGGGTGGCTGCCAACGCGCCGGGGATCACTACCTCTAGCAGGTTGTCGGTAACTTCCATGGTGGTAATAGACACTGTATCGCTGGCGAGCGCCGTCTGCAGGGCTCTGCGGGGGCCCAGGCCGGCCTTCAACAGTGGTAACAAACTCAGCAAATAGCCAAAGAAGAAGGATAGACCGACGGATACGACAATCGTCACCGTATTATTCCAGCCGGCAGCGGCGCTAATAACCATACCCAGTACCTCACCAATACCACAGCCGGTCAAGCAGTGCAGCGTGGCCTTGATAGCCGTCTTAAGCGATGTGTCGTGCATACGTCCACTATAACAAAACGCCCCGTTACCGGAGCGTTTAGTTTTCGTGCGCGCCCACCCGGCGGCGGGTGAGGCTTGTCGCCAAATTTTGTTTTGGTGTTTTTGTTTCACACGCCGCAGTTGGCGCACGAACTACCCTTAAGCGTAGCAAATCACTGGCGAACGTCAATATATCATGACGTAATATCGTTGTTTTATTCGTCTACCGTATCAATAAACAAAAATCGAGGAACAGTATCTCCTTCATAATCAACAGATTCAATAAACATTTCGTGAGGTCGAACCCAGAGTTCAGGGCCCTGGCGCTCATAGAGTCGTCGATACAGGACCAGCCACT
>JBBQTW010000022.1:0-12514 GCA_038234505.1 Saccharimonadales bacterium (SeqCode)
TGTTTGCTACAATTACCCGAGGTAAATTTCCTGGAGTGCCAGGAAAGACAGCAAGTCTCATTACCCTATATCGCGGGGTGGAGCAGCGGCAGCTCGCATGGCTCATAACCATGAGGTCGCAGGTTCGAGTCCTGCCCCCGCTACCAAAACAAGAGCCCGACCATATGTCGGTTTTTTGTTTGTTAAGTAGACTTTACATTTTGCGATATACTGTAGAGACATGAAAACACAGGAGAGTGTGCGAAACACAGTGGCAGAATACCGCAAACAGCAAGGCTGTACGCAAGAAGAAGTAGCGCATGCGGTAAATGTCACCAGGCAAACGATTATATCGATAGAAAAGGGCAACTACGTGCCATCGGTATTGCTCGCGCTGAAAATCGCCAAACATTTTAAGGTGCCACTAGAAAAGGTGTTTCAGTATGAAAAAAATTAAATCAACACTAATGCCAGAGGCGATGCTAAGTATGGCTATCGTTGTGGCTCTCATCCTCCTGCTGAACCCGTACGACTTCCTGATGACATCGGCATTTACGCTGACGCTGATAATGGTATTAGCAGTGGCGATGATTGCCTTTGGAGTGTTTATATGGCGCGAACAACCGAGGGATGAGCGCGAAGCCTTGCACGGTCTGCAAGCGGGCCGTATATCGTATTTTGCCGGAGCAGCAGTGCTAGTGCTAGCAATTATTATCGAAGTTGTGCAGCACAGACTTGATGTCTGGTTAGCGATCGCGCTGGGAGCAATGGTGCTGGTCAAACTAACCGTTAGTACCTGGAATCGTTATCGCTAAATGTAAAGTTGACTTTACATTTTATAAAGCTTACAGTTACTCGTAACAATAACGAGGAGGGTAGTAATGAACACAATGTACACCAAAATAGTTGTCGGGGTCGTCGTAGTAGCTGGATTAGCTGGCGGCGGAATTGCGCTGGCGGAGCATAACCATTCTACCAACGTTCATAATGCCATGATGCACGATGCAGCGATGAAAAAGGCTGATGAGGCAAAAGCCATGAAAAAAGAAGCCGATGCCGCCGCCATGAAAAAAGCCGAAGCAGCGAAAGCATCGAGCTCAGATGATGCAATGATGCATGACGACACGACGAATAGCGCCAATCAATAAATAGAAGATGTTTCTACTTTTCGCAGCATTTTTAGCCGGGGTACTGACAGTACTTGCTCCGTGTGTCTTGCCGCTCCTGCCGGTGATTATCGGCGGGTCGGTGAGTGGTGATAACAAGGACCGTCGCCGGCCGCTGCTCATAGCCGGTTCACTGGCGGTGTCGCTTATTGTCTTCACGCTCCTGCTAAAAGCGACAACTTTACTTATCAATTTACCGCCCCAGGCAATTATCTATTTTTCGGGCGGAATTATCATAGCCCTAGGTATCGCCACGCTTTTCCCGACGGCCTACACGACGTTAATTGCCCGACTAGGCATAGAGCATCGTGCCCAAAAGTTGCTTGGTAAGGGCACAGCTAACCGCAGCAGCATTATTGGGCCAATCATCACGGGTGCGGCACTCGGTCCAGTGTTCTCCAGCTGTAGCCCCGTCTACGGTTATATCCTGGCAACCGTGCTTCCGGCCCACTTTGCCCAAGCTATGGCCTATATTGTCTCCTACGTTATTGGTCTGGCGCTTATCATGTTGGCTATCGGTTCGTATGGCCAAAAATTAACTTCTCGTATTAAGTTTGCCAGTGACCCCAATGGTGCGTTTCAGCGTAGCCTGGCTATCTTATTTATCCTGGTGGGCATACTTATCATCACGGGGACGGGCACCAAAATTCAGACGTTTGCAGCGGCCCACACGCCATTTAACTTTGATGCCTTCAATGCCAAACTACTACCTTCCACCGGCAAGACGTTGGACGACAGCAAACTCTACAATGTCACTGCCTACAAAGCTCCAGAACTGACAGGAATCGATAGCTGGATAAACAGTCAACCGCTGACACTCCAGCAGCTCAAAGGCAAAGTCGTGCTGATAGATTTTTGGACGTATTCGTGTATCAACTGCATCCGCACGCTGCCCTATGTCCAGGGTTGGTATAGTCAGTACCAGAAGGACGGACTGGTGGTGATAGGCGTCCACGCACCAGAGTTTTCGTTCGAAAAGGTGGCAGCCAACGTGGCCGATGCTGTCAAAAAAGACAAACTGACCTACCCGGTTGCCCTCGACAGCGAGCTTGCAACATGGAGCGCCTTTAGCAACCAGTATTGGCCAGCCGAGTATTTGATAGATAGGAACGGTGATGTTGTTCGGCAGCATTTCGGCGAGGGCGAATATGACCAAACCGAGAAAGCAATCCGCGGACTGTTGGCCCAGGGCAGTAGCACCAAGCTCACCAGTAACCTGGTCGCAAAATCCTCTGGTGCTGACCCAGTCGCTGCTGGTCAGACACCCGAAACCTACCTAGGCGCCGCTCGCCAGGACGCTTTTCAGGGCACGACATCGAATGCTTCTGGTGCGACAGCGACCTTCCACTATCCAAATATGCTTGGGGCCAATGGCTGGAGTTTGTCAGGGAAATGGGAAGTTTCCGACGACAAGGTCACATCTCAGTCTAGTTCGAGCAAACTAGAACTGCACTTCGCGGCCAAAAATGTCTACCTGGTAGCTGGGTCAACATCGCCAAATTCGGTCGGCGTGTTATTAAATGGTCAGCCGATAAGCAACACCGGGAATGCTGGTGTTGACGTAACTGGAAGCCAAGTCACAATCGGCGAGTCACGGCTGTATACACTCGCCGCGTTCAAGAATTTTACCGATGGGACGATGGAGCTAACCGTGCCGGCTGGTACCGATCTCAACGTCTTCACATTTGGTAACTAAAGGAGCAACTATGCACATAACTATGTATTCCACGACAACCTGCACGACATGTATTGGGCTAGAAAAGTGGCTGACACAAGAGGGCTTCACGTATGAAAAAAAATTGGCCGACACCGACGAGGCAATCATGGCGGAGTTCATGAGCGTCAACGACGGCATGATTGGGGTGCCGTTCACCGTACTGACTGCCGATGATGGGACCGTTACAAAGATAAGTGGTTACGATAGGGCTAGCTTCAAACATATTCTTGGTATCTGAGCAAATATTTACTCTCAAGCACCGAATGCACTTCGATTAAAGCTATCCAAACGGGTGGCTGTCTTTTGGGGTGGATTTTTATGTGCAAACAGCAGCAAAACTATAATTTGTAATAAAACTTACTGTCAGGTATGTCAAACGAAGCCATACTTGGCTCTAACAACACTTAACAAATGCTAAAGGAGGGCTGCTATGGGAAAATTGCTCGTGTTTCTATCGTTCATTAGTCTAGTATTTCTGCAAATCGGCAGTTACCTTTTCCCGGGCGATCCGGTGATGTGGCTGGCTGGAAATTCGCAGGCTTACGAAGTTGCTCGATTAGCGTTATTGCCGGTACTGGCGGCATTGCTGGTGACGAATCCGCCCCGCCACTTGGTTATGAGGTATTTCGTGGGGCTCCTGGCAGTTACTCTACTGGGCTCAGTGGCCTACTTAACGTATAGTAACACCATCGGTATGCTAGACACCTTGGCTTTTGCGGCCGCTGGTATATCGATGGGCATCGTTACGCTCGAAATAAATTACGGCGTGAGCGACACTATAGACTTGGAAAATTTAAGACAATCCAAGCATAGTGGACCGCTCATTCAGCAATAACCAACAAATCTAAGGAGATACAAATATGTCAGCACGAGTTATAGAGGAAACCCCACAGCCAACCACCCAAACCGCTCCCGCCCAGCGTGTAGTTGAAACGGAGCCAGCGGCAGCCCCGGCTGTTGCCGCCGCGCCAGTTCGCAGTGATGGCCGGGCTACCGCAGTACGGGTAGTGTGGTTTATCGCGGGCGTACTCCTAGTACTTTTGGCCTTCCGATTTGTGCTCGCCCTAATTGGTGCCAACCCAGCCAACGGCTTTGCGAACTTCATATATTCAACTAGTCACCCATTCGTCGCGCCATTCTTTAGCTTGTTTAGCTACCGGCTGCAGTACGGCGTAACTCGATTTGAAGTATTTACGCTAGTTGCGATGGCAGTTTATTCTGTCGTGGCTTTCGGGATAGCGCGTTTACTGGTTATAGACCGTCCATCAGACGCCACGCGCGTGTAAAATTCACATCTACCCCAGTGGTAGACACGGGCCGTTGCCGGGATAGCTCTTTCGCAAACCCGCTATGTAGCGTTATAGTTGTGATCAGGAACACTATATGGCGCCCGACAAAGTTACCCAGAAGTTAGAATCATACTTCGTCGACAAGCCTCGCGTTAGCTACGCTAAAGGCGAACTGCTCGTATCACCTGGCGAAGATATCAATCAAGTTTTTTTTGTTGCTAAAGGTCGTGTTAAAGCCTACGAACTGTCATACCGCGGTGACGAGGTAGTCGTAAATGTTATCAAGCCCCCTACATTTTTCCCGTTATCGTGGGTTGTTAACCACACTCAGAACCGGTTTTTCTATAAGGCCGATACCGACTGCGAAGTATATTTAGCATCAGCCGATGAAGTTCTCGACTTTATCAAAACCAACCCAGACGTGATGTTTAATCAGCTGAAGCGCCTATATAGCGCGCTAGATGGAGTGTTGGGTCGGATGGTGCACATGATGTCGGGCACAGCCAAGAGCCGCCTGCTGTACGAGTTAATTATGGAATGCCGACGTTTTGGCACGCAACAGTCGGACGGAAGCTGTCGGCTCGATGCCAGCGAGCGGGATTTGGCTGGTCGCGCCGGCCTGACCCGCGAAACTGTCAGCCGCGAAATGTCCAAACTGAAAAAACAGGGCTGGGTGACAATATCTGGCAAAGGCATATTTATACACGATATCAAAGACCTCGAAAGAGCCCTCGGTACCGAGCTGTAAGTCCGCAGAGCCTGTGAAATAGGTAACTGCGAAATTACTGGCCGTGTCGCATACTAGGTCGGTAATTACGGCAGAGCTAACTGTCCTATGACCGATGACAAAAGGAGGTGCCATATGAGCCATATTCCCAAAATTACCCTCAATGATGGCAATAAAATCCCGCAACTTGGCCTGGGAGTGTACCAAATGACTGTGGATGAAACGGCCGACACTGTTCGGGCTGCATTTGATATGGGCTACCGGCACATTGATACGGCCGAGATGTATATGAACGAGCGCCAAGTCGGCGAGGCACTTATGCGCTCGGGTCTGCCGCGCGGCGAAGTTTTTATAACCAGCAAGCTGAACAATGGCTTTCACAAGCCTGATGATGCCCGCAAAGCCTTCGCCGATACGCTGAGCAAGCTGGCTGTCGAATATATCGACCTGTTCTTGATTCACTGGCCCCTGCCGACACGCTACGGTGGAGATTTTGTATCAACCTGGCGAACGCTCGAAGAGTTCAAGGCCGATGGTCGTGCCAACTCTATCGGTGTGTCCAACTTCCAAGTGTCACACCTAGAGCGCCTGGCGGCCGAAACCAAGACCGTGCCGGCTGTAAACCAGATAGAACTCCACCCGTACTTTCATAATGCCGAGGTTGCTGAGTACGGCAAGGCTCACGGTATCGCTACTGAGGCCTGGTCACCAATTGCCCAGGGGGCCGTACTGGATGATCCGATTATTACTACAATTGCGGAGCAGCTGAGCAAATCCCCAGCACAAGTGGTGCTCCGCTGGCATATCCAGCAGGGATATATTGTATTTCCCAAATCGTCAACGCCAGAGCGTATACGTGAAAATTTCGAGCTGTTCGATTTTGAGCTATCAGACGAACACATGAGCCAAATAGCTGGTCTCGACAAGGCTGAAGCCGGGCGGCGTGGGCCCAACCCAGACGAGTTCGATTACGTCCCAAGCTAAGCATATATTGAGCGATAGCGAATACCATTACGGTATAACAGCTAGGAAATGTCACCTGCAAACTTTAAACTAATTTTAAGGTTCCCAAAATATATTTGGCGTATAAGATAAAAGCTTAAACGAGGAATATATGCTGGACACGTACGAACAACACTCAAAAAGAAAACTCATAGCTACACTGCTGAGCGTGGTAGTTATAGCTGGTGTTATAGTGTTTGCCGACCACCTAAAGTCCGAAGTTGCAGCCAATACTTCGCTGTCCCAGAGCACGACAACTTCTGCCCCCGCTACCACCAGCCCAACTCCAGCCAACACAAATACTTCCACCAGCACGTCTACCGCAGCCACCACTAACACGAGCGGCTACGCCGACGGCACGTATAGCGCCAGCAGCAGCTACTACGTACCGCACAGCAATGAAAATATCCAAGTCACCGTGTCGATAAAAGACGGAGTTATTATTAGCTCATCGATTGTTAACAGCCAAGGCGATCGTGACTCGGCAGCCTACCAGCAGGACTTTGCATCTGTGTACAAAAGCTATGTTGTTGGCAAAAAAATTAGTAGCTTACGGCTCGGCACTATTGCCGGTGCTTCTGATACTACCCAGGGCTTTGCCGACGCCCTCAGCCAAATCGCCTCCAAGGCCCAGGCCTAGGTCAACTGTGACCGACTATCGAGCTAGCTTCCAGGCTATTGGGACCGGATGGGAAATTCAGGTAGACGAGGGGCTGGGCAGCAAAGGTTGGGCGAAGCTAACGGAGCGGGTCTATATCCGTATTCAGGCGTTCGACAAGGCCTATTCTCGGTTTCGGGCTGATTCGCTGGTAACAGCTATGTCACGCTCAGCCGGGACCTACCGGCTACCACCAGACGCGTTCCACATGTTGGAGTTTTACAAGAAACTTAACAAGTTAACTAAAGGCAACGTAACACCACTAATAGGCCAGGTGATGGCAGATGCTGGCTACGACGCCACGTACTCGCTGAAACCGGGCAAATTGTCCCGGCCACCAGCCTGGGAGGCTGTTATCGACTTTTCCCCCACCTCGCTGACGCTCTCGCAGCCAGCGCTGCTAGACTTTGGAGCGGCCGGCAAAGGCTACTTGGTGGATATCATCGCCGAACTGATAGAAAAAGCTGGCGCAACCGGCTACCTTATTAATGCTGGTGGCGATATCCGCTACCGTGCTTCAGACACTACGCAGCTGCCTGTAGGCATGGAAAACCCGGCTGATACGTCGGAGGCAATCGGCATCGTCAATCTCCATAACCAGAGCCTCTGTGCATCGGCTGGCAGCAAGCGACAGTGGGGCGACTACCACCATATTATTAGCCCCGAAAGCTTAAGCTCGCCGCGAGAGATTATTGCCACCTGGGTGATTGCCGATGATACTATGACGGCCGATGGCCTAGCGACGGCACTGTTTTTTACCGACCCGAAGCTCCTGGCCACACAGTTTACATTTACCTATGCGCTGCTATCGGCCGATATGAGTCTGCAACACCACAAAGATTTTCCACTAACAGTTTTCGAGCACTAATACATGAACAAAATTGACGAAATTCTCAATAACCTGACGATGTATCGGCTACTGGTGTATGGGTTGGGTGGCTTGGCTGCGCTGGGGGTTGTGTTTGCTTTTATGGGGCGCCTGTCATCGACACCGACTGAACTCGTCGTTTCATTATTTTTGTTCGTGAGCTCGGCCTATCTGACAGACCGTGCCTTCGGCCGGTTCCTGCATGTACCGACCAATATGGAGTCGTCGCTGATTACTGGGCTGATACTGTTCTTGATAATCAGCCCGGCTCACTCACTGTCGACGGGCCTAGCTATAGTCCTGGGTGGGGCAGTATCGAGCGCATCCAAGTTTATTCTGTCGTGGAATGGCAAACATATATTCAACCCGGCCGCCTTTGCCGCGGCATTGCTGAGCCTGACTGGGCTAGCGGCTACAACCTGGTGGATTGGCAGTAGCATCTTTTGGCCATTTACGATGTTGCTTGGGCTGGCCGTGGTACGTAAAATTCGGCGCTTCCCGCTGGTCGCAACCTTCGTGGCCACAACTATCGTGCTGCAGTTTGCTCAGTTTGTGGATGATCATCAGCCGCTGGCTCTGGGCATGAAACACGCGCTTATTGCCTCGCCGCTGATATTCCTGGCGACTATCATGCTGACTGAGCCTGCGACAATGCCGCCGCGCCGTAATACACAACTGTTGTTTGCTATCGGCATTGCCGGGCTATACGTTACGAGCTGGGCGGTCGGGCCGTTTGTTGTCTACCCCGAAGTTGCGCTGCTGGTAGGCAACGCATTTGCCTTTATGGTTTCGCCGAAGTTTCGGGTACGCCTACGTTTGAAAGAAATTCAGAAGATTTCCGACCAAGTCTACAACTATATTTTCCAGCCCGACCACCGCTTTAATTTTCTACCTGGCCAGTTTATGGAGTGGACCTTGGCTGGCGTGCCATACGATAGTCGTGGTAATCGCCGAACGTTTACGATTGCATCCAGCCCGACAGAGTCGGAGGTACAGCTGGGCGTAAAGTATTACGAGCCGGCCAGTACCTACAAATCGTCGTTCAGTAGCCTGCGGACCGGTGATATTGTCTACGCCAGCCAATTGGCCGGTAACTTTACGATGAAGGGCAAGGAGGCCGAGAAGCTAGTATTTGTCGCCGGCGGTATCGGTATTACACCGTTCCGCAGCATGGTCAAATACCTGACGGACAAAAATACGCAGAGTGATATTACGCTGCTGTATATCGTCAGTGACCCGCGCGAATTTGCCTATCTGCGTGAGTTCCGCGAAGCCGCTCGTGTCGGTATCCGGCTGGTGCCAATTGTGACTCGTGCTTACGACAATCTACCGGCTGGGGTTATCAATGCCAAAGTCACGGCCGAACTGCTAGCAAAACTTGTTCCGGACCACGGCGAGCGGACTTTTTATGTGTCTGGTCCGAGTGTCATGGTTGATGGTACTAAGCACTACTTGCGCCAACTGGGTGTGTCTAGGCGCAACATCGTCACCGATCACTTTTCTGGATATTAATCCTGCCGTACTATGACGATTTTCTAAGCTAATTCCAAACATAGCGGACTATCCTGGGAGTACTGTCATCCGGTGCGGCGGCCAAAAGTCATACAGTGCCCGCCAGCCCCGGAAGGCCGTACTAAAACAAATGAGGTTCTCGGTATGTATACACGCATGTCACTCGAAACAAGTATCAATCTCGACTATGAACTAACTAAGTCGCAGCCCAAGCTGTGGCAGAAAATAGCAAAGGGGGTATCCCATGCACGTACAACAATTACCGCTTGATTACGCGATGGTATTGCAGCAAATTAATGAGGACGATGGCGATGGCTTCGACGACTTGGCCGAAAACATGCGTCTCGAGCGCAGCCGCTTGGCGCACATTATCCGGGCGCTCCATCATAAGGGTTTGATCCGACTCGAAGGCGGCATGGGCGGCCGTGACATGTGGCTATCGCTAAGCGCCAAGGGCCGTCGACTCATGACCTACCTGTGGCCAGAATCGAATCTGCATCTCAGCTACTAAACCAACTCGCAAGCAAACTAGGAGCCTCGGGGCGTACTGCCCGGCTCCTAGTTTGCTTAGGGTGTAGCCCAGCTTCGGTAAAATTTTAAGCTTTATTTAAGAAACCACGCGCTACACTTATACTTGATGAGAATATTAGTAGTCGAGGACGAACACCGCATCGCCCAGGCCGTCAAAGAAGGCTTGGAGCAAGAATCGTACGCCGTAGACGTTGTCTATGACGGCGAGGACGGTTACAACAGCGCCCGCCAGGACGAATATGATTTGATACTGCTCGATGTTATGTTGCCGAGCATGGATGGCTACGAAGTTTGTCGTCGATTGCGAGCCGACGGCAATCACACGCCTATCCTGATGCTGACGGCCAAGGACCAACCGCGTGATGTAGTCCAGGGTTTGGATACCGGGGCCGATGATTATCTAGCCAAACCGTTCAGTTTCGAAGTTCTGCTGGCCCGCGTCCGTGCCTTGCTGCGTCGTCCCCACGAATCGACTGGCGAAGTTTTGCAGGCTGGTGACCTCAGTATGAACCCCAGCACCAAGGAAGTTATCCGTGCCAGCCAGCCGATCTCGCTGTCGACCAAAGAATACGCGCTTCTGGAGTACATGCTGCGCAACCAGAACCGGGTGCTGAGCAAAAACAATATCATGAGCCATGTCTGGGATTTCGATGCCGACATCCTACCCAATACTGTGGAAGTATTTATTGCCTACCTGCGCGCCAAAGTCGATAAGCCGTTCAAGACCCCGGCACTTATCCAGACTGTCCGCGGTTTTGGCTACAAAATTGCAACCTAAGCCATGACCAGCAAACGCCTCACACGATTTCTGAAATCTGCCACCGCCCGCTTGGCTGGTACGTATTTGATTATCATCATGGCCATGAGCATAGGTTTTAGTTTTGTGTTTTATCACACGAGCTCCAGCGTGCTTGGTCGCCAATTACCGCCGGACTCGGTACTCCATGGTCAGACTGTTCAGGTGTCCAGTGACAGTAGTCAGCCGTTGGCAACTGCGGCGGATGACAAAACTACTACAGCCAATCAGTCTAGCTCGGCCCACCAGGAATTAGACGAGTATCTCCACCAGCGCATCGATGAAGGGCGCAGCGATTTGTTACATCGACTTATCTACCTCAACATTGGGGCACTGCTGGTCGGTAGTGTCGTAAGTTATGGCCTCGCGCGCCGCTCGCTCAAACCCATCGAGCGTGCCATGGAGGCCCAGGCCCAATTTGTCAGCGATGCCTCGCACGAACTGCGAACGCCGCTCACGGCTATCCAAACTAGTAACGAAGTCTTCTTGCGTCGCCCAAACGCCAAAATTTCTGATGCCCGCAGGCTGATCGAGCAAAACACTGGCGATGTCAAGCGCCTGAAGTCGCTGACGGACGGGCTGTTACAGCTTTCGCAGGAGTCCAATCAAACAGTGCTGACATTTACGCCTCTCCATATCCAGGATATTGTCAGCGATGCACTGACGCAAGTCGTTCCGCAGGCGTCTCTCAAAGATATTGCGGTCCATGACGACGCGCCGGATATTCTGATTTTGGGAGACCGAGCAACACTGGTCCAAGCCCTGGTTATACTGCTGGATAACGCAGTAAAATATAGCAACCAATCGAGTAAGGTGTATATTACCGCGCATGCCAAAAGTAAGTACGCGTACCTGACCGTCCGCGATGAAGGTATTGGCATTCCCGCATCTGACTTGCCGTTTCTGTTCCGGCGCTTCTACCGGGCTGACAACGCTCGTACCGGTGGCGATCGTGCCGGCTATGGTCTCGGGCTGCCAATCGCCAAGCAGATAATCGACAACCATCACGGTAATATTGAAGTTACGAGCAGCCCCGGCAAGGGCAGCAGCGTCACTATCAAACTTGCGCTAGCCTGAATACACCCTACCTCAGTCCGACCACAGTTTGGTCCAAGCCAAAATTAAGGTAAACCGCCTACCATACCTGTAGCAACGTCAACAGGAGTCAACCCATGAAACATCCGCAGCAAGCCGAAGCCCATGTGCTGGACCGCATGATGCATTTGCTCGAGGAAGGTTCTGTTCGCCATTTGGCCGCAAGCGATGAAACATTTGGTGATTTTGTGCAGGAGGTTTACCGCACGCTGAGCGACAGAGCTCAGGCCATTCGTCACGCCCAGCCCACGGCCGAGACAGCAATTAGTTAAAAATAATCAGATTGACAAAAACACAAACTTGTGTATAATAAGTAATGTTGTGATTGGCCAAAAGTACGGCCGTAAAAATAAAAACTTCAGGTCCAAAATCACAAAAATCAAAACAACCTAAACAAAGGAAAGCTAACCATGAAAACCAATAGTGGTCTGGCATTTGAATTCGTCACAACTAACAGTGATGAAATCAATAGTCTAGACCAGTGGCTTAAGGAACTCTTAACAAGTTAAGTATGTTAATACAAGACATTTTGCCGCCACAGCAGGTAGCGATACTTAGGCAGCTTTACCCCAGAGTCCCAACCACCAAACCCCAGCATAGAATCAAAGTGCATTAACCAAAAAATAAGACCCAGGACGCTGGGTCTTATTAACTATCGTGGGCGCAGTTGTTGACAGCAACTTCTCTCAGTCGGAGTTGTTAAGACTAGTCGGATTCAGTGCGCCAGCTTCTTCTGGTGGATCGAGGTATTTTTTGACGACGGTATATCCGGCGCGCTCAGCTACAATTCGCTCAATTGCCGCTATGTTGTGCCCGGGGAGTACCACGAAGTTATCGCGTTCCTCGTGGATCTTATTGTATTCGCGCATGTTTATTTTTATGCGATCGACGCACTTTTCGTCAGCACATTCACAGAAGAAATATAGTGGCTTATCCAGTTCCGTAGATTTAACCAAAAAATCTGGTTGGTTATCTTCGCGCGCTAGTTTATTTGTGTGTTTATAACCCTTGTGTATTTTCTGATTGAGCTCGCGAAAAACTGCTTCGTTTTCGACTAGGCGACGTTCGGATGAATTCGCAATTGGGGAGTCCATGCAAATATAATACTAGCAAGCGTTTCAATGGTGAAATAAAAAATAGTAATCGAGCAAGATTCGGGGCTCTGGTGGGCCAA
>JBBQTW010000023.1:0-12461 GCA_038234505.1 Saccharimonadales bacterium (SeqCode)
CATGGCTAGCTCCACAAGTCGTTGTTATTTTTGACGAGCTTGTCGTAGTCCAGCGGTTCGAGGCTACCATCTTCTTTCAGAGTATAAAAAGCTTCAGGAACTTCACGGATATGGTCAATAAATACAACACCATTGGTGTGGTCAATCTCGTGCTGGAAGATACGGGCTAAGAAACCTTCGGCGCTGGCGCGAAACTCTTTGCCATCTAGATCTAGCGCCTTCACCTTCACCTTATCGTGGCGGGGGACCTTGCCGTAGACATCCTTTACCGATAGGCAGCCCTCGTAGTCCTCGACAATATCCCCATAAGCCTTGGTGATTTCGGGATTGATAAACACGATAAAGCTATGATCGTCCTTGTTGTCATAATTATTACGGACGACGATGATTTTAAGAAGTGAATCTATTTGGATTGCCGCCAAAGCGACCCCAACTTCGTGGGTACGGCTGGCCTCCCAGTCGATAGTTGCAGCTTCCATATCCCGAACAACTTTTTTGATTTCATCGGTGATAATACCGACTTTGGCGGACTTCTGTCGCAAATGTGGGTTCGGCAGGGTAATAATGTCGTCTTTGGTCATTGGCAATAGTATAGCAAAAAGTTGAAGTGGCTGATTTGCGTATTGGTGCATTAGTTATAAAATATATACTATGGCTGAAATTCAGACATCCCGCGGTGACGAGTTACGCCAAAACTACAGCGGTAGTTACTATGATATTCCGATATTTCCGGGTTGTGATATAGGTACTGTTGGCCTGCGTCATGCCGTAGCGTTGCCAGACGGCTATCAATACGCAGACACTATCGTGCCAGAAGATGGCGCAAGGCTACTCAGAGAGCACTATCCTGGGTTACCTCGTTTTGTAACTCAGTCATGGATTAGTGGTGACGCCGTTGAATCCCATGAGAGTATAGATATTCTATACGTCGGAGTCGAACATTTACCCGGCAAGCAACTGGTGGGTATCGGGAGACTGGCCTACCGTGAATATGTCGGTATTCTCTCTAGTTTTGTGGTTGATATCGACCATCGATGTCAGGGGGTCGGTAGGGCGATTGTTGACGCGCGGATCGATTTGGCGGACCGTTTGGGAATTGTCCTGTTACAGATGCCCAGACTTGCCACTACTAACACCTTGCGCAGTTATTATTTAGAAAAAGGCTTTCAACAAATCCGGGACGGCAGGTATGTCCGTACCAGCAAAGCTGTGCTCGAATCACTTACAAGAGGTTAATCGGGTCGATGTCGTAGGTCCAGCCACTGGCTGGGAGTAGGTCGATAGCTTGCAGGAGTTTGGAACGTTGGGTGGTACGCAGGACCAATTGGCACTGGAATTTGCCGCTGAGTTTCTCGTGGAAGCTGGGGGCGGGGCCATCGACGATAATGCCCGGTATGTTGCCCATGATAGCTGCTTTGAGCTTGTCGGCGGCAGTCTCCGCCGATTTATATGTCGCCCGGCGGCAGCTGAGCTTTAACAGATAGTAGAACGGCGGAAAATGATACGTCCGGCGCTCGGCGAGCTCCGACTGGTAGAATTCATCCCAGTGATCGTGGACAGCGGCGTCTATCAGCGGACTTTCGGGGTGGAAGGTTTGGATAATAGCCGTGCCGGCGACGTGGCCGCGGCCAACTCGCCCCAGCGCTTGGCTGAGTAGCTGGTAGGTGCGCTCACGGGACGAGAAATCTGGCAGGTACAGCGACGAGTCGGCCAGCACGATACCGAGGGTGCTCAGGCGTGGCAGGTCGAGACCTTTGGCCAACAACTGGGTACCAACCAAGATATCGACGTCTCCAGCCTTGACGGCTTCGTAATGCTGGGAAAAGCTGTCACCACGCAGGTTATCGGTGTCGAAGCGCTGGACACGGGCACCGGGGAAGAGCTTTTGGACCTCTTCGGTTACCGCCTTGGTACCGAATGATTTAAAACTAACCGATGGGTGGCCGCAGGTCGGGCAACTGGTGCGCATAGGTTCGTGGTAGCCGCAGGTGTGGCAGCGGAACTGACCACTGTCGGCGTGATACACCAGCGGGAGGTCACAGTGCGGACACAGCGCTTGCCAGCCACAGTTTTCGCAGAGCACAATTCGGGCGGTGCCACGGCGGTTCAGGTACACCAGTGACTGTTCACCTCGGCTGAGACTAGCCTGGATGGCGTCGACGAGCGGCGAAGATAGCCGCTGACTCCTAGTGAATTGGCTGCGGTCCTTGAGGTCAATTATCTTCACAGCTAGGGCGGCTGTTTGGTCTGGGCGAGCCAATTGACTCATGCGCAAGATGGGTTTGCCACGTTGCTGCGCCAAGTAGTAGTCGGCGACGGATGGCGTAGCCGAGCCGATTATCAGCGGGGCGGCGTGCAGACTGGCCAGCTTAGACGCGACGCTACGGGCGTGGTAGTACGGTGCTTGTTCCTGTTTGTAGGACGGCTCGTGGGCTTCGTCGATAACAATCAAGCCAATGTTGGCCAGGGGGCTAAATAGCGCCGAGCGGGGACCGATAACAATCAGCGGGGTGTTGGCGGTGAGTATTTGGAGCCAGGCTTTGAGCCGCTCGGCTGGGGTGAGCTGCGAGTGCAGCAGGATAACTCGCTCGCCAAATGTGTCGCGGAAGGTACTACTGAGCTGCGAGGTCAGGCTGATTTCTGGCGTCAAAACCAATACAGACTTGTTCGCGGCGACAGCTCGCTGAGCCAGCTCGATGTACACCCGAGTTTTGCCGCTGCCTGTGCGGCCGTGCAAGAGGTACGTGTCCGCGACTGTTATATTCTGTACAACGTTGTGTTGTTCGGCTGTCAGCGGAGTTAAAGCTTTTGTTTTTGTACCGGGCACAACGTTGTCAATATGCAGAATAGCCTTTTCAGTGAAAGCTGCCGGCAGTAGCTGGCTGGCAGCTGTGCCGATTGTTGTGTCATAAAACTTGAGCACCCAACCGGCTAAATCAAGCGTAGCGGCAGGCAAGGTAGGCAAATCGAACACGCGGGCTATCGGTTTGGTAGCAAAGCTTGGTTTGCTAACCTCGGCGGCTACGTAACCCAACACCAATTCGTTCTGCAGCGCCACCTGTACCAGAGTGCCAGCGGCCAGAGACTGGTCGCACGAATACGTCAGCGGCGTCCGGCCGTGGTATCTGTTACTCCGTATCCAGACGGTATAAAACCTCATGCCTCTAGTATAGCTCGGCCACCACGGATGCCCAGCCCAAAACATTTTTCCTCATAATTTTGACGCGAACCCTATTGCTTCGCGTCAAAAACCTGGCTATACTATTCGTTGTCGCAATAACAATATGAGGCTCATGCTTTTGCAGGGCTGCAGAGTAAGGTAATCAGGGGAAAATCAGATGCTAGATATATTTATCACATCACGGGTACGTCGAAAAATCATTGTTATTTATGCTAAATATCCGGACTTCAAAACCCATGTCCGTGGCTTGGCCAAACTTATCAAAGAAGACGCTGGCAACATCCAACGCGAACTTAAGCGCCTCGAAAAAGTCGGCTTTCTCTACAGCGAGAAGCAGGGCAACACCAAAGTCTACTTCACCAACAAGCAGTTCCCAATCTTCAAAGAACTGCAGTCGATCGTCCTAAAGTCCCAGCGCACTACCCAGAAAAAGATCACCTCCTAAGCTCGCACCAGCGCTAACGACTATTGCATTAGCGTAAGTATTATGCTATAATACTATTGTTATGAGTGCTGTGAACGAAATATATTCTCGAGTTAACCCGATAGCTGTCAGCAATGTGGCATTTCTGGCGGTAGTTTGCTGCGTAAGCGCACCGGCGCTGGAATATGGTTACGGATCGGCGCCACAGAGCGAAGCCAGTGCCGAGTGTGTCGTACCGACTGCCAATGATATGCAACATGTCCGCGCGCTCCTCGATCAGCCCAGTGGTTTCAATTTTGGACCCACCAACAGCGCGCTCAGCGACTCATATCGCCGGTTCAAACAAGTCGAGGCCAAACGCGCTGGTGTCACACTAGCCGATCCAACGTTGGTCGACGAGATGACAAGAGCTGGCTCGGTACGCCCGTTTGGTTTTTATTTGCACCACGCCCAAGACTACCTCAAGCCATACGGCGTAAAGGTAAGCCTTGCCCTACCGGGTGAGTTGAATGATGGCGACAAGAGCGTTCCGACGAAGAAAGACCTGCAGACGAGCGCGGCCAAGGTAGCTCTCACCGAAGATGTACTGGGCTATGCGCAACTTCCGATCGAATATGTCAGGGCACGTGGCGAGCAGCACCTCGTAGTAGCCAAGGATATTGGGAAAAATGTTGTCGCCGAGGCACTAACAGGGGAGTCCGCATTTGGTGTCGATAACACCATCGTCCAAAATGTTACTTCCCCCGGAAATTATAAAACTATCGCCCACGAGACCGGTCACCTTTGGGACGCCGTACTGTGCGACAGCCCAGATGGCGCGTTGGCCGACCCAGCATTTCAGGCCTTAAACCCGCCGGGCTTCGAGTATGGAAAATCAGGCGATACAGCGGTGCCGAATTATGCTGGACTGGCCCGGTTTCGGCGGGGTAAATTAATCATACCCGATGCATATATGTCGCACCCACAGCCAAACCCGCGGACGACCGAGCGGGATTACATGGCCGATATTGTTACAGCTGACCAGTATGGCCTCACCAACGACGTCGAAGATAAAGCCGACATTGCTGAAGCCTATGCCGACCCGGTGTTATTCGGGAATTTTACCGATAAGCGCACGCCAATACTCCGCGAGAAGTTTCTGCTAACCCTGGGGCGGCTGTATCATGTGGCGCCAAATCTGGCGACGTATTTTATCAACGTCAGTGCCCACGAGCCTGAAGCTAGATAGGGTATTGAAAATCTCTATCTGTTACGGTACAATTGTACGGATATGATTCAAGTTTCCAAAAAAGACGCCAAAGAGTCCACCGAAAACTTACTGCGCCGGTTTAACCGCAAAGTGCAGCAGAGCGGTGTGGTGGCTATTGTCAAAGGTGGCCAGTACTTCGAAAAGCCGATGAGCAAGCGCGATCGCCGCACCAAGGCTATTATTCGACAGGACCGCAAGGCTCTCAAAATTCGCAAGATCAAACTCGGCCAACGTTAGGAGTTACGTACTGGGCACATTTCGGGCGCACCCCTGTGCTCCGATGCTCGCGCACCTAAAAGTGCGCTCCGCTTCGGTGCTCGTGTTGCATCCCGAACTGCACTCCAGAACGTAACTCCTACTGCGGCGCTCTCTGTTTTTATATCTTGGATGATATAAAACTGGGAGAGTTAGTAGCTGAGGTGAAATTATTCGGGCAAACATGGGTCAAAAACAGCGGTCAGTATGGTAGGATATATCTGTATGTTAGAGAAGAGACTCGAGGACGATTTGAAAACTGCCATGCTCGCCGGCGATGCCGAGCGCGTATCTGTACTGCGTGGGCTGAAGAGCGTCCTGCTCAACAAAAAGGTTGCCGACGGCACCCGTGACATGGCCATGAGCAACGACGACGTTATCACGCTGCTGAGCAAAGAGTCCAAGAAGCGCCAGGAAAGCGCTGACCACTATACCCAGGGCAACCGCCCAGAGCTAGCCGCCAAAGAACTGGCCGAGAAGGCGATTATCGACAGCTACCTACCGGAACGCCTCAGCGAAGAAGAACTCGGCAAGCTGGTCGATATGGCTATAACTTCGCTAGACGAGCCAAACATGGGGCAAATCATCGGCCAGGTGAAGGCCAAAGCCGGCCCTGGTGCTGACGGCGCACTAATTGCCAAGCTGGTAAAGGAAAGGCTCGGCGCGTGATTCTATTTTTTGGTCCCCCTGGCTCTGGCAAATCTGTCCAGGGCAAGCTGTTGGTGGAGCGAAATGGCTGGCGCTGGCTGTCGACGGGCGAACTGTTCCGAGCCTCCGACGACCCAGAAGTCGCCGCCCGCCTGGCGACGGGTGAACTTATTGGTGATGAATTGACCAACGAAGTGCTCGACAAGGCGCTCAATGGTGACCGCGAAGTACCGCATGTCGTGCTCGACGGCTACCCCCGTAATATTGCCCAGGCGAAGTGGCTCGAGGAACACTTACCAAAACATGGCCGCGAACTCGCCGCTGTTATCGTGTTCGATGTACCGGAAGAAGAATTGGTTCGGCGACTGTCCGGACGGGGCCGCGCCGAAGATGATTTGAAGATTGTCCGTCGCCGGCTAGAGATCTACGCCAAGGAAACGCAGCCGGTGCTAGACTTCTTCGACCGTCAGGGTGTGTCAGTGGTGCATGTCGACGGCGACGGCGACGTCAATGATATCCACCAACGTATCCAGCAAGCCGCAGAAGCTCAGAAACTTACCAGTTAGCCCATGCAGACCAAGGTTAAAACATCCGCCGAAATAGAAGCCATGCGCACCAGTGGCCGCATGCTAGCAACCGTGCTCGATGTCCTGCGAGCCCAGATTGCCACTGGTATGAGTACTAAAGACCTGGCAAACATTGCTGGCCGCGAGCTGGAAGCACTCGGTGGCAAACCGGCTTTCCTGGGCTACCAGGGTTTTCCAGACGTTATCTGTATATCGGTGAACAGCGAAGTCGTCCATGGTATCCCGCACGCTGACCAGATACTCAAGACCGGCGATATTGTTGGCCTCGACTTTGGCGTTGACTACCAGGGGATGATTACCGACTCGGCTATCAGCGTAATCGTCGACAAACCACTCCAGCCAGGCCATGCGGCCCTGGTGAAATACACCGAAGCCGCCATGATTGCTGGCATAGCCGAAGTGCACGACGGTGTCCGCACCGGCGACATCGGTGCTGCCGTCCAAAAGGTATTGGATAAACAAGGCTACGGTATTGTCCGCGACCTGGTGGGCCACGGTGTCGGCCACTCGCTGCACGAAGACCCCAATATCCCCAACTACGGTCGCCCGAACACCGGCCCGTGGCTACAAGCTGGCATGACGATCGCAATTGAGCCGATGGCCACGCTGGGCAAGGAGCGTGTCGTAGTGGCCGACGACAACTGGACCATCCTGACCGCCGATGGCTCGCTATCGGCCCACTTCGAGCACACAGTCCTCATCACCGCCGACGGCTCCGAAATACTCACTCAGCTATAATCTTCGCTTTTTCGCTGTTTTCAGCTCATCAGCATGAGGCATACACTCATGAAAAGCGAACATGACAAGCAGATATGGGGTTAGAAAAAACATCACGGTAGCCGTGAATCCAGGTGTAACCCATATCCACTTGCCACATTCGCCTTACTACATCAGGGGATGAAGAACAGGGTTACGAACAGCGTCGCCACGAGCATCGAGTTATACACGGCGTGGTATGTCGTGCTGCGAGTAGTGCCACCCTTGAAATACTGATGAGTGAACCACAGACCACCGATGCTCAGAGCAAGTGCCGTCCCGAACGGGATGAGCATGATGAGATGGGCAAGCCCGAAGCGGATGCTCCTCAGAACACCGTGGAACCAGTTGCGTGTACCATTGCGGTACTTCTCCTCCTCGTACTTGGCGAGGGACGGGAGTGCAAACATCAGCACCGGCAGGTAGATGAGGGCGTACCACTTCCACTGGATGCCGGTGAATGTCAGGTTCGCACCACCGTTGCCGTTGCCCCAGCCGAAGAGCTTGGACGCGAGCCACAGGAACGGGTTCTTGTCGAAGTACGGGACCAGTGTGGTGAGCAGGATTGCGACACCGATGACGACAGCCACGACCATGAAGGTGGTCAGGAACTGCGCCGGTCGGTACGTCTTGATGATGCTCCAGTTCTGTCGTCGTGAAGTCTTCCCGAACGCCGCATAGGCGACGGAGAGACCGATTACTGCGGTGAGGACGATTTCCATCTTCCTACTCTCTCTGTTACCTCATTGGCGGGGTGCCTCTCGCAAAGCGAGCATGTGTTTTTCCTATACACACAAGATGAGGTGTAAAAGCGGCTGTTGCTGCGCTTGCAACTCATCTTGTGTTATCTGCTTGTCAAGGTACCTCGGAGCGGGCGTATCCACCATAAATAGCGAATAAGCCTTCACTCAAACGAAGTGCACACATATTAGCATAAAAGCTACGAAATGTCAATATAAGCTGTGCTTGCGTTGAGCGAAGTATAAGCGGTATACTGCTTGCAAATGAAGCCTAATCATTTCGTTGGTCTCGATATTGGTACTGCTGGTGTGCGCTGTGTTGTCGGCATGCTCGATGTTAACGCCGGTAACAAGCCGTCTATTATTGGCCATGGCTCCAGCAAGAACCAAGGGATGCGCAAAGGGGTCGTAGTGCATGTCGACGACGTTGCTGAGGCAATCGTCCAGGCTATCACCGAGGCCGAGCGGATATCTGGCTACCAGATTAACCGGGCGACGGTGAACGTAAATGGCAGCCACGTCAGCGGTATCAACAGCAAAGGCGTTATCGCTATCAGCACCGCCAACCGCCAGATCCAGACCGAGGACCGCTTCCGCGTCGAGGAAGCCGCAACAGTGGTGCAGTTGCCACCGAACCGCGAGATTATCCAATTCTTTGCCAAAAATTACAGTGTCGATGGTCAGCAGAATATCAAAGACCCCGTCGGCATGCAGGGCGTGCGGCTGGAAGTCGATGCCCATATTGTCACGGCCGCCACACCGAACCTGCGTAACCTCGAAGCGGCGCTCCAGAAAGCTCAGGTGCAAGTGAACCATCACACGGTATCGAGCCTGGCCGCTACCGAAGCTGTCATGACTCGCCAGCAGAAAGAAGCCGGCAGTGTGCTGCTGGATATTGGTGCTGGCACCACGAACTTGATCGTGGTCGAGGACGGCGAAGTCCAGCACGTGGCTGTGCTGCCTATCGGTGGCCAGCATATCACCAACGACCTCGCTATCGGCCTCAAAACCGACCTGGATGTCGCCGAAAAGGTAAAAGTGGACCACGCCACCCTGGCCAAAGCTGCCAAAGCCACTGCCAATGTCACTATCGATAAGCAAACCCACACGTTCTCGATGGACGATGTACAGATGATAGTCGAAGCGCGTGTCGAGGAACTGCTGGAATACGTCGATAAAGAGCTACAGAAAATCCGCCGTAGCCGTAAACTGCCCGGCGGCGTTATTCTTACCGGCGGCACCGCCAAGCTGCCCGGTATCGCCGAATTTACCCGCGACAAGCTCGAACTGTCAGCCCGCGTAGGCAAAGTAAAAGAAGTCGGCGGGCTTGTTGATACCGTAGAAGATGCAAGTTTTACAACAGTTGTCGGACTCATGCTGCTCGATATGCTGCTGCTGCCAGAAGCACCAGCGGCTCACGGATCTGGGGCGCAGAAGGCGGCCGACAGTGCTATGGGTCTCGTCGAAGGCATTTTCAAACGTTTCAAAAAGTAAGTCGCACAACACTATAAGAAACAAAGCCCAGACTCCCGAGCCAAAGAGGGGGTGGAATAAAATAAGGAACCGAGTGGCCCCTGGTCAGGCCAGGCGGTCACGAGCCCGAGCGAACTCCTTCTCGCGTTTCCTCTGGCGCGAACCGGCCACCTTCTTTTGGCATTGCCCAAAAGAAGGCAAAAAGCTAGGCATACTCCACTCTCTCGGGCAGATGTTGTCACAATTTACAACCGTCTCGCCGACTCGCTTTGCTCAGACATGACGAGCCATCCCTGACAGGAAAATTGTAAATGTAATGAACAACTGCGCCGGGCTTGCTCCAAACGCCCGACACGAGCGGTCAGACCCTCTAGGTCTGACTTTTTGATGAATACAAAATCCGGCGCGTTGCATGAATGAGCATAACCGACCGTACCGGATTTTTGTCCTCAAAAACCACAACAGGCAAGGGCAGGGTACATTTATTGAACTTGCACGCCGACCAGGTTATACTGATGGCATTACCTGAAGTCGTCAAGAGGGAGAACAGATGCCACAAGTCGTAGAGCCAGCTATTGAAACGTTCGCCAAAATAAAAGTGGTAGGTGTTGGTGGTGCCGGTGGGGCAGCTATCAACCGGATGGTGGAAGCCGGTATCGAAAACGTCGAGTTTATTGCACTCAACACCGATGCCCAGGCCCTGCACCACAGTAAAGCCCAGACGAAAATTCACATCGGCAAAGACACCACGCGTGGTCTCGGCGCCGGCGCCGACCCTAATGTCGGCAAAACCGCCGCCGAAGAGTCAGTAGACGAAATCAGCAAAGCCGTCAAGGGTGCCGACATGGTGTTCGTTACCATCGGCGCTGGTGGCGGCACCGGCTCTGGTGCTGGCCCAGTAGTGGCAAAGGCCGCGAAGGACGAAGGCATTCTAGTTGTGGGCTTCGCGACCAAGCCATTTGCGTTCGAGGGCGAGAAACGCCGCCGCAACGCCGAAATTGCTATCGATGAACTGCGTGGCTCGGTCGACACACTTATCGTTATTCCGAACGATCGCCTACTACAGACTATCGACCGCCAGACGCCACTCATGGAAGCGTTCAAGGTTGCTGACGACGTCCTACGCCAGGGCGTGCAGGGCATCTCCGACCTTATTACCGTCCATGGCCTGATTAACCTCGACTTTGCGGACGTGAAGACCGTCATGAGCAACGCCGGCTCGGCACTGATGGGTATCGGCCGCGCCAGTGGCGAAAACCGCGCTCTGCAGGCTGCCCAGCAGGCTATCGAGTCACCGCTCCTGGAAGTATCTATCGATGGCGCCCGTGGCATCCTATTCAATGTTATCGGTGGTAACGACCTCAGCATGCACGAAATCAATAGTGCTGCCGAAACCATTACGGCTGCCGCCGACCCAGACGCCAACATTATCTTTGGGGCAACTATCAATCCGGACCTCGAGGGCGAAGTTATAATTACAGTGGTAGCCACTGGCTTTGACGCTGCCTACTTCCAGGAGCGCCCACTTGGCACCGAACCGATGGACGATACGCCGAGCGAGAACCGCAGCGAACCGGTCAAGGCCGACGACCACGAGATGTCCGATATTGATATGGACCTCGATGCCAGCCGCCACGCCGAAGATTTTACCGCCGACACACCAATGCCCAATATTTGGTCTATCGATGACGACCACCATGACGATGACGACACCAGTGACAAGTCGACAGATACCTCGACGCACACGCCAATCGTGTCATCGCACACAGAGGATGAGCTCGAAAAACCATCATTTTTGCGCCGTTTGGCCAAGCGTAATAAAAATGACGACGATACGACATCTGAAAAAGACGACTCTAACAGGGGTAAGTAAGCCCTAACGCGTACTAAATAATACAGCGATTTTCGCTTGCAAAGCGCTATAGATGGGGCTAGTATGAGTTTAGCAAGCGCTATATATAGCAAAAATATATCCCGCCCGCACGTTGAAATTGAACAAAGGAGGTGTGCAATATGAAATGCAGCCAATGCCAGTTCGATGACACAAAAGTTATCGAATCACGCGATGTTGCTGATGGTCAAGCCATTCGCCGCCGCCGCTCCTGCATCAACTGCAACTATCGATTTACGACGTATGAACGTCTAGAACGACCGCAGCTGATTGTCATCAAAAACGATGGCACGCGTGAGCTGTTCAATCGTTCCAAACTGTTGGCCGGACTGTACCGGGCGTGCGAAAAAACGCCAGTGACCAGTCTCCAGCTTGATCAGTTAGTGAACGATACCGAACAGCAGCTCTACGCTTGCGGTGAAGGAGAGGTGAGTAGCGGACAAGTTGGTGAGATTGTCATGGATCTGCTGGCGCCGCTCAACGAAGTTGCCTATGTCCGCTTTGCAAGTGTCTACCGACGCTTCAAGGACATTGCTAGCTTCGAACGAGAGCTGTCACAGATAAAGACTCGGGCGAAAGAGAACGCCAAAGCGCACGAACTCGTCAAGGACTAACTGGCTCAGCCACCCACGGCACATTTTGGCCCAAATGTCTCCACTCCGCGCTCACCGTACCTATAGTACGGCTCGCTTACGGGGTTCGACTTTGAACCAAACTGCACTCGTTGTGTGACTGGCCAGAAATCAGTCTTTGAGGGCTCGCTCCGAATTTTAAAGCTTGAAATTCGTAGCGAGCTCAGCTCAGCCGACTATGAGAGCAGTCGACTGTAGCGAACTCCAACAAAAACCATATAAACAATTAATAAACATTAAGTGAGGGTATCAATATGGGACAAACAACAGGCCTGGGGGTGGGTCGTCTATTCACCCTAGCGGGTAAAACAGCGTACGACCAGCTGAAATGGGTTAAGCGCGACTCTATCATTACCAACCCGATGACTGGCAAGCCGGTCTTCGAGCAAAAGGGTGTCGAGTTTCCAGAAGGCTGGAGCCTGAACGCCATCAACATTGTGGCTCAGAAGTACTTTACCGGTACGCCGGGTACCGACGAGCGCGAATCATCACTGAAACACCTGATTGACCGTGTCGCGGACACTGTCACGCGCCAGGGTTTGCAGGAAGGTTACTTCGAAGACCAGGCCGAGGCCGATCTGTACCGCGAAGAACTCAAATACATCCTGGCCACCCAGCGGGCGGC
>JBBQTW010000024.1:0-11525 GCA_038234505.1 Saccharimonadales bacterium (SeqCode)
CACGCTGTCACGAGCCGAACGCGGCAAGTTGGAAATTGACTTGGAAGCAATAGACGTAGCTACCCTGGTGCACGAGCTAGCGGCTGCCTATCAATCAGACGCAAGTGCTAAAGGGCTGCAGTTCATGACCGACCTGGCGGACGACCTGCCCGCGCTGTCGTCGAGCAAGCTGTATGTCCGCGAAGTTCTGCAAAACTTTATTACCAACGCTATCAAATATACCGAAAAGGGCAGTGTAACGCTTGTGGCGAAACCAAGCAGTAACGGCATACTGTTCGAAGTCGTTGATACGGGTATTGGTATTAGCAAGGGCGACCAAGAGCGAGTGTTCGATAAGTTCTTCCGTAGCGAAGACTACCGGACGCGGCAGAGTAACGGTACAGGGCTTGGGCTGTATGTCACCATGAAGCTAGCCAAACTAATCCATGCCGACATCGACGTCAGCAGTGAGCTCAACAAAGGCTCAACATTCCGCATAAGTATCCCGAACCAGAAAAAAGCTTGAGCCTACACTCGCGGAAACCGTGGAATAACTCGCATAACTGGCAAGCAGATATTGCGACCCTTCCAGGTAACCTCACCAAACTCGTAGCGCCACATAGACTCGTGGCGGATATAGATGTCCGCAAGTACAGCTGCTGGCAGTAGCCACAGCCCCCGCAGCAGGTGCCGGCGGTAAGTGAAATCTATAATTTGGGCGTATATGAGCGACTCGACCACTTGGGCTGAACCCGTAATAATTGCCAGCATCCAGTGCTGCTGGAGCACCGCAACGAAACAGATGATAAGCGGTGTTAATAGCAATCCAAACTCCGTCGCCGATACTGCAGCAACCAGTTCCGGTCGTTTTCGCAGCTGGGGGTACCTGGTGCGGACCGCAGTATTCCACTGGTCGCTAGCGGATTTGTGGCTTGTAACGGCTAGCTCACCGGCGGCTGCCACAAAACTATATCCGTCACTGGTGATAGCGCGTTTGGCGAAGTATGCTTCGGGCGAAATACTGCCGCTCACCGCTGCAAAACCACCCGCTCGGCTGATAAGTGATCGCTCGGCAACCCAGCAACTACTGAGCACTGGGGGCCGATTGAATTGGCGGCGTGGCGGGCATAATTCCCAGGCATAACGAGCAGGCTGTATCAGAAGGGACCGTTGCAGCCAGCTAATTTTCGGGAGGATATTTCGAGGCACGATACTCTGCATGACTTTATGCTTTGTACGCTGCACGTTAACAATCTGCCGGAGAGATTGTGCTTCAAACCGAATATCGACGCCGCAGAACAACACCAGTGCACCATTGCTGCCAGCAAACAACTGCTGGTAGGCCCAGTTTTTGGCCAGCCACTTGCTAGCTGGCGGTGAACCCTGAATAAAGCGCACGCCGTCGTGGGCAAAGGTTCGAATAATATCCGATGTTCTACCGCCTTGCGAGCAGTCGTCTAGGACTAATATTTCGAGTTTTGGGTAATCGCTAGCGACCAGGCTGCGCAGACATTCTTCGAGTGCGCTTGTCTCGTTCCTGGCAGGTATGCAGACGCTCAGAGTTGGCAGTTGGCTGTCAGATAGGTGCTCGGGTGCAGCCACCGGCATTATTTTCCGAAGTTGGCGCCCGGTTGTATATAGCAGGCCGGCTGCTGTCAGAAGCTGCAGTGTAGCCAGCAGGTACCAGCCAACAAGGCCAGGCACCGTTAAGCTCTCTGCTACTAACCACATGCCACCAAGCGCCACTTGAGCGCTGACGAGAAAAACGCTGGTCTGTAGCGCCGACTGTCGCAAGTAGTGGGCTTCGCTGCGGTTCTGCACCAGTCGCAACAGATTGAATATTCGATACAAGCTTAGAATTAATGTGGCTGCGAGCAACAGAGATGTTCGCTGTCCGAATAAACCGCCACTAACCATCGCCAGGCCTATAGCCAACCCGGCCGCAAGTGGCCGGCGCACTGGCCAAACTACGTCGCTAAACAGCAGCCACTCCAGGCCGCTGAGTAGCCCAAATATGATAAGCATAGGCGTCATGGCCTTAACTATACCTCAGCCGCTGCGCTGAGACTACCTGCGGGCTGCAGCTTGACCACTGATAGCCACCATGCTATGCTTGACTTATTCGACCTACAAACTATGTAGGTCTTTTTAATTGGCGGGACGCCAGAAAGTGAGTGGACAACAGGTGGCAGAATCCGAATCAGAGACAACTCGTGCCAAGCGCAAATTACGAGCGCCATCGGCCACTGTTCGCGAAAATGCCGAACAGGCTAGAGAAGCTGCAGCTGCGCCCAAACAGCGCACGGTATTCGCCAGCTTTCTGCTCGGCTTAACCTGGCCGGTACGCATGCTCTGGCGGGGGGTCGTCTGGCTGGCTCACCGACCACCGCTCAAGACTATTGGTCACGGCCTGCGCTGGTTCTTTACTCGTCGTCCGGTGCGGTTTGTCGGCCGTATCCTCGGTCTTAGCTATCTAGCGAGCAGTTTTCGCGAAGTACGGCTTGTCACTTGGCCAACTCGCCGCCAGTCATTCCGTCTGACAGGCGCTGTCATCATTTTTTCTGTCGTTTTCGGAGCGATAGTTGCTGGCGCCGACTATGGCCTCGGCAAAATTTTCAAGCACATCATTCTTAAATAAAAGGATATATTATGGTTACAAGTAAACGATATGACACAAGCAAGCAATGGTACGCCATCCACACCTACAGTGGGTATGAGGAAAAAGTCGCCGAGAGCATTCGCCAGCGCGCCGATAGCCTCGACATGAAAGACAAAATTTTCCAGGTCTTGGTGCCGAAGGAAAAGATGATAGAAATCAAAAACGGCAAACGCAAAATTGTCGAAAAGCGCATCTTCCAGGGCTATGTGCTGGTGCAGATGAAGCTGTCCGAAGACGCTTGGTATATCGTCCGTAACACCCCCTCAGTGACTGGCTTCGTTGGCAGCGGCACCGATCCGACGCCTGTCGGCCTGGACGAAATCGAGAAAATCCAGAAACGTATGGGCCTGGAACAGCCGAAGCACAAGATCGATTACTCCCTGGGCGAAGTTGTTAGCATTACCGACGGTCCGTTCAAGGGCTTTGATGGTTCTATCAACGAGATAGACGCCCAAAAGGGCAAACTGAAGGTTCTGGTGAATATGTTTGGCCGTGAAACCCCGGTCGAACTCGATTCCCTCCAGGTTAAGCGAGTCTAAGCATGTTTGAAACGCTACCTGACTATTCCGCGCCGCTGTCGAAGACGGAGCGTGTTCTGGAGGCCTACTACCGTCACACTAAACTGTTCAAGTTGGCAGCCGCAACTATGATAACTCTGGCCTCGGTCGGTAGCGGTGTCACAATCAAGCACCATATGGAGCAAGGCGAGCGACGCGACGCAGCGATCGTGAGGATTTTCAATGAACAGTATATTAACGGCTGTCTCAAAGGAACTCCATACGACCCCGCCGAGGGCGCGACACCACCGATAGTAGAAGATAGCCCCTGGGGTGCAGCTATAGTTGTATTGCCGGCGGACCATAACCCAGAAGAAGAGCTACAGATGAGTTTTGATGCACAGTTAGGCACGTTTACGCCTATCTACGACTTTTCGAAAGCAATTGTTTTGCAACCCCCATGCGACGTACAGACGGCCCGGCTGGCATAGAGCTTTGGGCTAGACATACTGTTGACAAAAGTGTACAATTACATCTGTTACGCACTACTAAAAGGTAGGAGAATCAGTAACTCTCGCTTCAAATCAGCCATCTCGGCTGGAGAGTGACCGTTCGAAAGGAGTTATATATTATGGCGAAAGTCGTCAAAGCAAATTTGAAAATGAAGATTAAAGGTGGCCAGGCTTCGGCTGCGCCACCCGTTGGTAGTACCCTTGGGCAGTACGGCGTGAACATGATGGATTTTATCCAGCCGTTTAACGACGCTACCAAGGACATGATGGGTAAGATTGTCACCGCGCACATAACCATCTACGACGATCGTACGATGGATTTCCGTGTGGTCGCTGAGCCGACAGATGACCGCATTCGTGCCGCGCTGGGTATCCAGAAGGGTTCGGGCCGTCCGAACAGCGAGAAGATTGCCAAGAAACTGTCACAGACAGATTTGCGCAAAATTGCAGAAGCGAAAGCCCACGACATGAATACCGACGACGTTGAAGCAGTCATGAAGATGGTTGCCGGCACCGCTCGCAGCATGGGCGTGGAAGTCGAGGCCTAATATGGTCTTTGAGCATTTCGAGCAAACGCCGTTTGAAAGATCTTGGGGTAAAGGCTTGGATCTGGATCGCAATCCAACCGATCATCAGGATGGCGAGACTGATGCTACTGAGGCACAGACCAATTCAACTGGACTCCAGCCTGATGCGGTATCCAGTAGCGATGAATTTCCTACTAGCGGCGTCAAAGAAACTAAACCGCAAGACCAGCAGGAAGCAATGACTGCCGTAAACGGTTTAAAAGCTTTATACACAGAGCTCTTCAAAACCGTCCGGGCACCGCATTTACAAGATAAACGCTGGTACGCTATTAGGCCCCAAAAGCTTGTAGGAGAAGCCAGGCCAAAGAATATTTTGCCACAGTCTTTTGACGGAACCGGCTTCTTTCATAGAATGAGCCCTAGCAAAATGCCACGTGTGCCGAAAAGGACCTGGAAGCAGCACTTCACTGACCCGGCTTAAGAAAGATAGTTATTAATTTGTGGGAGGCCGTGAGCCGTTTGTACCACGAAAGGAGAATAGATCATGGCAAAGAGTAAATCGGAACTTCTGCAAGAAGCTCAGGACATGGGCGTCGCAGTGACTGCCAAGAATACTGTAGCTGAAATCGTCGCTGCTATTGCGGCTATGAGTCAGACGCCTGTCGAACCAGTGGAAGCTGGTGACTTGAGTGTCGCGGAGGCTGGCGAAGCCGAACAGGCCGCAGCGGCTGGAGCCGATGCTGTCGAGACCAAAGTCGCCAAGGCTGGTAAACGTAGTGCCAAGGGTATTGCCGAAGCCGAGGAAAAGACCGCCAAAGAGGACCGCAAGGCCCACGCTAGCGAAGAAGCTAATGCTGACAAGCCAAAACCGGCTGCACCACCAACCCGTTCACGCCTTGAGCGCCAGGGTAAAAAGTTTCGTGCCAGTGCGGCCCTGATTGAGGCCGAAAAGCTCTATTCACTCGACGAAGCCGTCGAACTAATCGGCAAGACAAGTCCCGTCAAGTTCGACGCAACGGTCGAGCTGCACGTTAACCTCGGTGTTGACCCTCGCCAAGCCGATCAAAACATCCGCGACAACCTGGTTCTGCCTGCTGGTAGCGGCAAGGCTGTCCGGGTCGCAGTGTTCGACGATGCCAAAGTAGACGGCGCCGACATTAGTGGTGTCGACGAAGTAACCAAAGTACTGGAAAAGGGCGAACTTAACTTCGACATTCTGATAGCAACCCCAATGCAAATGGCCAAACTGGGCAAATATGCCCGCACCCTCGGCCCGCGCGGACTGATGCCGAACCCGAAAAGTGGCACAGTCACCACAGACGTCGCTAAAGCCGTTGCCGAGGCCAAGGCCGGCCGCGTGGAGTACCGCGTCGATACGACTGGTATCATTCACCTCGGTGTCGGCAAGGTTAGCTTTACCAAGGCGCAGTTGCTCGAAAACGTCAGCGCTGTGCTGGCTAACATCAAGAGCAACAAGCCAAATAGCGTGAAGGGTAACTATATTCAAGCCATTCACCTGACAAGCTCGATGGCCCCATCTATCAAAGTTGATATCGCGACAGTCTAGTCCGTTAATTAGCACGAAACTACACCCGCTCGCATGCGCCGTGCGGGTTTTTCGTGTTCAAATAACCACTGATGTACTTTCTACCCTTGCGTCTCGCTTCAGATAGTCCGTAAAATAGGGAGTACTAATACGCGTCTGCGGTGGGCCGGATGACAGGAATGTAGGAGGGAATGTGGGGGTTTATAGCAATACCCAGATACGCGCGGCCATCGACGATGGGCATATTGTGTGCGTACCCTTCGACCCGAAACACGTCAGCCAAGCGAGTCTCGATGTGACTCTGGGCTACCATTATTACCGAATTGAGCGCATGAATGAGCGCACTATTTACAATCCCTTTGACCGCGAAGACGTAGAGCGATATTTCGATGGCCCGTACAAGGCCATGCCGCACGGTGAGTGGTGCAAGCTAAACGGCTTCCAGCCAGCGGCGAATATCCCACTAGACCACCCAGTTATCAGCCTAAAACCAGGTGAGCGTATATTGGCACATACCCACGAGTTCTACGGTATTAAGCCGCCGGGCGCCTATGAGCTGAAATCACGCTCTAGCTGGGGCCGCAACGGCATCGCCGTCTGTTTTGACGCCGGCTGGATTGACCCAGGCTATATCAACCGGCTGACGCTCGAGGTCTATAACCTCAATCAGCGCGAAACCATGTTATTGCCGGTCGGTGAGCGCATCGCCCAAGCCGTGTTCCACGAGACGGGCGAGGTCGAAGGCAGCTACGGAGCCGGCCGCGACAAGGGTTTTAGTGGTAAGTACCAGCAGGGCACCGACATGGATATGATTATCAAAACTTGGTCACCCGACCAAATGTTGCCACAGGCCTACAAAGACCAGCGCCAAATGCCCAAACCCATTGAAGGAATGGCGTACGAGTAGGCCATGCGCGGCAAATATATTGTGCTGGAGGGGCCAGAGGGGGTCGGCAAGACTACCCAAATCCTCGAACTGACTCGTCGGCTACGAGCGGCGGGTTTGCCGGTGCGGACACTGCGTGAGCCAGATAGTCAAAGTGATCTGACAGCCCGCGCTCTGCGGCAGCTCACCCAAGACCCGCGGTACCCGATGAACACCAATACCGAAGTGTTGCTGTATAACGCGGCCCGGTCTCAATCGCTGCAAGTTATCAAAAAAAGCGTGGAGCAAGGTATTATCTGTGTTGTCGATCGTAATTATTTGACCACATTGGCGGTGCAGTACTATGGGCGTGGCGATGTGCCAGATTACGAAACTATCAATCGTATTATCAATTTTGCAGTTAATGGCGTCGAGCCAGACCTATGTATCGTGTTGGATGCGCCAGTGAACGAACTCAAACAGCGTGCCAGCAAGCGCGGCCAGGGCGAACGCTTCGACAACTTGGACGAATCATTTCTGGAGCGCGTCCGTGCTGGTTATTTGTGGGAGGCCAGGCAGCGTAATCTCCCTGTTGTTTTTGCGACAGATGACGCCGCAACGGTTTCGGACGCCATCTGGAAACTCGTAGCCCAAACCTTAGCCACCAGAGATGGCAGCCATGCCTCCTCCGACACCGAAGCCATCGCTGATATTATCCAAAAGAAACAAGCTGCTGCGCCCATAGAGCCACCGGTTGACACTCTGGCAGTCGCAGCCGTCAGCAGTAGTCTTGCAACACCCGCCGCTGGCTTTCAGGAGCGCTTCGTGCCGCCCGGATTGACGGACGAACAGCTGTCAATCTACCGGCGCGGACTCGAAAAGCTCGAACAGCTTCGAAAAGCGGCTGTCAAACAGCTCGGCGGCAAACCAGAAACCACAGCGGCCGCAATAAGTTTGCTCACAGTCGCCGATAGCGGCGTTACGGACGCTCTCTCAGGTATATTACTGGTTGAGGCGCCGGTCGATGTACTCATCATGCAGTCCAATCACGCCAAGGTAGGCCCCGAGCCCGTGGTATTGACGGATTATTGGCCGAAATCCGAGCTGAGTGTTGTCCCTGGGTTCATGTACGGAGGCAGTGAGCAATCACTACGTGAAGTCACGGCGGAAGTGGATGCGCTGAGTTATGAGCAAAAGGCCAGCACTCTCCAGTTGTTTGCGAGCGCGTCTCGTGACAAGACAGCCCTATACGGCGTGAGTTACAGCTGGGATGTGATTTTTGACTTCGGTACGTTGGAAACCCTCCGGCACTTGCCACTGCATATTGACTTCCAGAAGCTGACCGCTCGGCATGGTTACGACATGCCAGCGGAGCTCGATACTGCTGGTGCGGCCGATGCAGCTGAGGCCTGTTATGACGCCAGCCTAGAAGTGTTTAGCCGGTTGCAAGCAGCTGGCGCGCCCCAGGCCGCGCAGTTCTGCCTGCTGCTTGGCCACCGCCAGCGAGCGCGTATCATCATGAATGCTCACGAACTGCAGCAGTGCATAGCCCTCGCGAGGGGAACCCCGGCGACGGAGCGCGCAGTTGAGCAGCTGGTAGCAGCCGCCGAAACGGTACACCCACTACTAATTAGCAGTTTGCTAGCCGCGCCTTTACCTACTATCGCTCAGTCATCAACGACGATAGCTCCGCGAGCTGGTGGCAAATACCTCAATCAATATCATAATCTCCTGCGAGATATTCGTGACAATGGTCGTGGCAAGGACGACAGGACGGGTGTTGGTACCCGGAGTGTTTTTGGGCGGCAACTGCGCTTTGACTTAGCTGATGGTTTCCCAGCCGTTACCACCAAAAAACTGTATATGCGCAGTATTGTGCATGAATTACTATGGTTTCTCGCCGGTGATAGTAACCTAGAGTATTTAGCCAAAAACGATGTGCACATCTGGGATGAATGGCCTTACCGCAACTACGTTCAGCAAACCACCAAAAAGTCGGTTACGGCCGCCGATACCCAAACAGATGAGTGGCGCAAGGGCATGAAAAAGTTCACCAATAAGATTGCCTCCGACCCAGCATTTGCCAAAAAGTGGGGCAACCTCGGCCCGGTTTACGGTTACCAATGGCGCCACTGGCCAGACGGCAAGGGGGGCGAGATAGATCAGATCAAGCGGGTTATTGACACTATTAAGAACAATCCATCGTCACGTCGCAACATCGTTAGTGCCTGGAACGTAGCTGATATCGACGAAATGGCGATAGCCGGCCTGCCACCGTGCCACACGATATTCCAGTTCAATGTGCACGACGGCAAGCTCGATTGCCAGCTATACCAACGCAGCGCCGACACATTCCTAGGAGTGCCCTTTAACATCGCATCATACGCACTGCTAACCTGCATGATTGCCCAGGTAACGGGCCTCCAGCCAGGTGAGTTTATTCATACCTTTGGCGATGCCCATATCTACAATAATCACGTCGACCAGGTCAACGAGCAGCTGTCGCGTGAGCCGTTTATACTCCCAACCCTCAAGCTCAACCCAAATGTAAAAGACATCTTTAGTTTCAAATTCGACGATATCGAACTCGTTGGCTACCAGTCGCACCCAGCTATCAAAGCGCCGATAGCCGTTTAACCTCGTTTGTATTCGACAAAATCAAAATCGTACTTATCGGTATCTGATTTTGGATGATGCTGTCGGCTGGTTTCTCGCCACCCACTATCGAGCTCTGGGAAGAACACTGTTGCTTGCGGAAATGTAGCTGACACTTCCGTAGCGAAAACTGTATTTGCGTCGGGTAAAGCTTGTTCGTAGATGGAGCCACCGCCGATTACATAGATACGTCCAGTGGCGAGTGCGTACGCCGACTGCAGATCGGGGGCAGTTTCTATGCCTATGGACTCTAGTGGGCGGTGAGTCACAACAATATTTTGCCTGCCCGGTAGGGCACGGCCGATAGACTCGAAAGTGTTCCGGCCCATAATAATGCTGTTGCCGGTGGTTATATCGCGGAAATGCCGCATATCTGTCGGCAAATCGCGCTGCCACAGCAGATCATTGGCGGCACCAATGCCACGGCTTAGGTCGTACGCGACTATGATCGTAATATCAGGTGTGCTCATAGCTACCATAGTAACAGTTGTTGGCGCCGCCCAGCGGCGAGGTTTGACACTCAGAGTTATCAGGCGTATAACAGACCTCATGGTTTCAAAATTGAAGCACATCGAGATGATTATTCTCCTCAGCCTATCGGGGCTGTGCTTCAACACCATTGAAGCCAACCGCTAACGCGGTCAGCACAGCCCAGAACCAATAGGCTTCAATCACCGAAGCCTATTTTTATTTTAAGGAGACAAACACAATGTACGACCTATACCCAGACTACGGATCTGTATATACAGAAGCAGCCGTCCTACATAGCGAAGAATTGGCTGGAGTTGCAGCGCCCGATACGAAGCCATCGTTTTATGCAAATCGCGACGAGCGTGCAGTACTAGAAGGCCGTTCGAGCCTCTGTGGCGGCTTGGGCTATGCCGGTTGCTATCCAAAAGAAGTAGTCTCGACGGGTAAGGCAGCTGAGGCAAGCTTTGCGCCCGCTGCAGCCCAAAACCACGCGTTGGATAGACAGCTTGGTCGGGTAACTGTAGTACCGATGGTCCTGGGCTGACCATGAGCAGCCCGTACGGTAGATACAATAAAACCACAGATGTAGGCCGCCTTCAGCCGAGCGCCGATGAACAACGCCGACAGGAAGCGATCGCCAGTACACTTAACTCTGGCTTTCCATGGCTGGATAGTTACAGTGGTGAAGCGCGACAACGACTAGCTGCAGACTTCGTTGACATGCTGGATGCGCCCTTGATGCCGTTTGAAGCTCAACTTGAAGCCTATCGAGCTGGCACGCTAGATTTAACTGTTGTGGCCGGCAATGTCGCGCGCAACATACTGCAACGGCGTTTGGCACAGTCAAGTTTGGGTGTTGCCGCCATAACGGCCAGCCAGATACATGTGGTTGTCGAACAGCCCGAAGCTCAAGGGCCACTCATTGAGCATATATATGAAATTAAATCGCCGGTGCGCCAAGTTGGTTGACGTTTCGACCGAAGTTAGGTATACTTAATTTCAAGTTGCCAAAGACAGCGACGGGCCAAATTGCAAAATGAAGCTTTGATAATGTCGCCGAGGTATAAACAATTCTTATTATAAGATGTTTACGCCCTAGTCTTTGACCAGGGTGTTTTTATAGGCAACTGATGAACCTTCCGGTCGATAGTTTCATCAACAAATCCATTAACCATGGAGAACAATGCATGGCATTAACCAAGATCAAGAAGAACGAAGTAGTCGCTGAAGTCAGCGAACTGCTCAAGTCGTCTAAAATGACCGTCGTTGCCACCTACCAAGGCACAACGGTGAAGGCGCTACAGCAGCTTCGCCGCGACTCACGCGACAACGGCACGCGGGTAAAGGTGGTCAAAAACCGCCTGGTCGTCCAAGCGCTAAAATCTATCGATGCCCTTAAAGACGTCGAGACCTCCAGTCTGGAAGGCATGCTACTCTACGCGTTTAACAGCGAGGACGAAGTAGCACCGGCTCAAATTTTGGCCAACTTCGCCAAAGCTAACCCAACACTCGAGTTTGTCGGCGCTATCAGTGCCGAGGGCAAGCTACTAACGGCCGATGAAGTCACGGCTCTGGCAGCGCTGCCGAGCAAGGAAAACCTCATCGCACAAGTGGTCGCCACACTGCTGTCACCAGTTCACGACGTTACCAACGCCCTGTCTGGCAACCTGCACGCCCTACTCGATGGTGTCGAAGCGAAAGCTAGCGCCTAACTAACCAATTTAAGGAGAATAATATGGCTGATGTAAAGAAACTCGCCCAAGAACTGACAAAACTGACGGTTCTCGAAGTAAATGAACTAAAAACTGTCCTCA
>JBBQTW010000025.1:0-11475 GCA_038234505.1 Saccharimonadales bacterium (SeqCode)
TGCGGGCCGGACAGGGTAGCGGGCTTCGTCCTTTGTCACGCAGCCACATGCTGGGAGTTAACTCCCAGCATGTGGCTGCGTGACAAAGGACGAAGCCCGCTACCCTGTCCGGCCCGCACACAAAGTTTTATACGTTATAGACCTGTCAGGCTTGGTACTTTAATATAGCGCTTGTTGATATGGATGGCCATGAAGGCCGTGGCTAGCAAGCTCATCGCCGATAGTGCCAGGCAGAATGCTGCACCCAGCCCTGCGAAATATCGAAAAGATACCGTTACCAGGAAGAGTACCAGGAAAAGCGAACCGTTTACTAGGAAGTTCTTGCTCTTGCGCTTGATACTGACGAAAAACGCACCGTAGATGGTTATGGGGAGTAATATTTCCCAGATTATGGCCGCACTGCTCGTGAAACTGGCAGCATAAATATTTGCCAGGATGATAAATGCTGCCACGGATGCGAATGAACCTGCCAAATAGCCGCGCCCCGGCGCAGTCATCGCTGCCAGCCTACCCCCGTAGCCGAGCAATATGCCGGTACAGATACCAATAGCCGCCCAGACATCGATAGACACATTGAGTCCGTTGAGGATACCCGCCAATAGCGTCGGGAAGGCTGCCACAAGCAGAAGTACCCCGAGTGACACCAGGATAATATGACGAAACAATCTGTCGAACAACAGATGGCAAACACCCAGGATTATAAGCGCCACGCTCGCGGCGTAGGTAAAGCTACTGCCAGCATCGCTGCCGCCGACGACTTGCCAAGCCGCCAGGAAAGCCCCTGTCACCACAGCCAAACAGCCAGTCAATACCATCGCATTGACCATTCCCTTGCGAACTTCACTCGGGTTAGGCTGGGAGCCATACAGATATGACAGTGTCCAGAGTATCAAGCCCGGCACTAGCGTGATAAGGATGCGAGACACGCCCTCGCCACTCTGGCCGGCAAGGACGGCCAAGGCGGCAAAGAGAACGATACCAGCTAGGTAGAAAAGCATATCGATAATACTGAGCTTTTTGCCATTTGCGGCCTCGTGGGTAGCAGCTGATATCGAATTACTGGATACGCCGACAGTTGGCTGATCTTGCTCGTCGACAAGAGCCCGGAGGTCTGATTGGTCGAGCGCCCCGCTGGCGAGGCCATCGCGAATCGCCTGCAGGATTGCTTCTTTGTTCACGGTTTCACCCAGCCGAGAAATTTAACATCTTGTGAATAATATTCGTTGACCGTTGCCAGGTTCACTTGCTTTTTTTTCGAACCGCTTTTCAGATACCACGCACTGTCGGAGGAGGAATCCCAGAGGAGGAATCCACCAGAGCTGCCGCTACCGTGTGTCAACGTGTATCCGTCGGGTGAGACTGTCGACGTATCAATACTCAACCCATTGGCTGCGGCCAGGGTTATCGGGCGGCTACCGCCCGTCCGGGTGTCGAAATAGTACAAATCGGCTGTGCTGTTCCGACCGGCCGAATAATCATAGCCGGACGCTGGAGCCTTCGAAAGCTGACCGTTGCCTAAAATTGCATATGTAGTCTGACACTCGTATGTGGCACAGCTCGTGTAGATAAAATCATATTTCGGGTGAGCCAACCACTTTGGCAGCTGAACCGCTACCGTGACGAGAACAATAATAGCCACTGGAATAGACATGAACAGGAGGAACTCTCGCTTCATAGATGGGGGCTGCCCTGTGGCAGTTTGCTTATTCATGATTGGATTTTATCACAAGCGGAACGGCTTGTGGTCCTATGCTTGACGAAAGGCCAATTGAATCTCTGGCTCTACAATGCGAAGTTCGGACCGAGTGATACGCTCGAACTGGTCAGTTTGTTCTGCCAGATACCGAGCTCGCCGGCTTCGGTCTGGAGCGTAATAGGGTTAGCCAAATGGATGTTGCCTGTGCACAGTGATGCACCCGCCGCGTCTTTGGCGCAGTCTGGGTACCAGTTGTCATTGCGGGTACCGCTGGCTGTCTGTATCCAACCAATTGTGTTATTGGTTTCGAAATTGTTCCCCCAGACGGGGCTACTGGAACTGTTCCATATGTAAAAACCAATGTTTTGGGCGGCTATGAAGGTGCCATCGGATAGGAAGCCACTGGATATGATGCGGTTGTTAGAAAACTGTATGTCGTGACCGCTGGCGATAGCTATACCGTAGTTGGTGGTGCTAATAACCTGGTTCGACGTGGCACGTATATATGATGCGGCGTCGCTGGCAACCGTGGCTGCACCGTCGCCCAACATAATCCCGCCGCCACTAAACCCATCGGTGGCCGGTTGCGAGGGGTACGAGCCTTGGATGTAATTGTCATGTATAGAGATTGGGCTGGTCGAAAGGCCGCTACTCAGATACATACTTATGACATCCTCGGTCCGGCTTTTGCCCGGCTCGTTGACTACTTCGTTCCAGCCAATTTCGGCGTTGTTCAGACCCCGCACTTTGTCGAATTGTACAAACTGAGTGACAGCATAGCCCGTAAGCGAAAAACCGCCGGTGCCATCACTGTAGCGGCCGTCAACATCCTTGACTCTGTTTCGAAGGATTTTATACGTTTGCCAGGCGCTGTGATCACCACTGTAGCCGAGGATATAAATACCCGATGTTCCCTGGATATAATTACCCTCGATATCGATGTTCGCTGGTGATTCGGCCACAAAGAAGCGGCCAGGTGCTTTTCCGGCAACATTTGGATTCAGCCCAAATCCATAGCTGTTACGGACTGTCACGTTTGCGCCACTATAGCCTGCCGGTAGCCGAATCAGATTGCCCATGCCGCGTATGCGTGAATTTTGGATGATAACCGGCGCACTGGTATTGATGGTGACAGCTGGCTTGGTCGGGTCGAGGCTCTCCCAATTGCCGGTGTAGGTGCCACCCGAAGTTATAACAATTGGGGGCTGGTAATTTGTTACTTGTGCGCTGACCGAAATAGTCGTGCTGGCGCTAGCTGACCCGCCAGAACCCGTGCAGGACAAACTATAAGTTGCGCCGCTGTTAAGTGCGCCGGTCGAGGTCGAACCGCTGGTTGGCCTGCTGCCACTCCAGCCGCCTGAAGCACTACAGGACGAACTATTGGTACTATTCCAGGTGAGCGTCGTGGCTGATCCAGAGGTAATGCTGTTGGGGGAGGCACTCAACGTAATAGCCGGTGTCGGTTGCGGAGCAACAGTTCCGTAGAAAGTTATTTTGTCCGCGTAAAGCCGGCAGCCGGCTGAGTAATTTAGCAGTAGAGTGTGGTTACCGCTTTTCAGGCTAGTTGCTACCGAGTAATCGGCCCAGCCACTACTTGTCACACTGGTATTTGGGAGGATGGTAGTGCCATCGACCTGCAGGGACATAGTAGGCGCCGCCCCATGGCATGATTTGCCATAGGCCGTTACCGCCAGCGAGGTTGCATCGCTTGGCAGGTTTATCGTACTGGTGGCCGAACCAACTTTGCCAAAGACGATGGCTTGCCCACCACTCGCCGAGGTATCTTGAACGATAGATGCATTGCGCGGTAGTGACATCTTTTCGGCTTCCGATGTCGCAACCACCACAGAAGCAGCGAAGCTGTGCAACAGCGTAAAGGTGCCGATTAGCCCCACGACCACCAGACACAACACTGCCGCCATATGGAAGGAGGAAAGGTTAAATTCGTGCTTGAAGACTTTTAGTTTGAAGGTTTTTTTGTCCGGTGTTTGTGTAACCACTTTCGAGGGCCCCATAGTATTCCTTATGTAATGCTACCGCTTATTCTTACTTGTAATAATGAACTCCGACCGAGAAAAGTCAAGAGGTATCTGGGCTAAGCCAGGGCCCTAAGTCGAGAACGACTCGACGAAGTAGGCAGACTGCCTCCCCTGGTTACAAGGACCCGAACCTGCGTTATAGCCGACTGGCTATAATATTCGTCTCACGACGATTAAGCAGCAGTACGGTCCTATTTTCATAGCCAAAATTTTTACTACTATGTTGTAGTATTTTTAACTTCTTAAAGCGTTGCGCTCTGGCATACTAGTGTCCAGTAACAAGTAACGTAAGGAGAAACAACTATGGCAATGAATATTATTTTATGGGTTATCTTCGGTGCACTAGCTGGCTGGATCGCCTCAATGATTATGAAGACCAACGCCGAGCAAGGTGCAATTGGTAACATTATCGTCGGTATTATTGGTGCCTTTATCGGTGGTTTCGTAGTTCGTGCCCTTGGTGGCAGTGGTGTCACTGGCTTCAACCTCGGTAGCCTACTCGTCGCTATCCTCGGTGCAGTCATATTGCTGGCAATTGTCCGCGCCTTCAGCGGTCGCCGCGCTCACCGTATCTAGCTACCCCATTGTACTCAACAAAAGGTCGCTCAGCTGAGCGACCTTTTTATATATTCTTGCGGTCCGATCAGTTGGCGCTGATGAAGCGGTGTGGTGCGGTTTTGGCCTCGAGAGGCTTCAGGTACGAGCCGATAGGCTGGAAATTGAACTGGATATGGGCGGCATGAACTTTGTGGCCGTCGCTATCGATAACTTTGACGATTTCTAACCCGTAGCTAGTGCTGATAATTGCGGAGTATTGGCCCGGTGCGAGCTTGAACAATTGATTTGCCACCTCCGGTGCAATGTCACGATTGGACTCGTCAATTGCTGCGCCGTAGTTACCGCTATTCGCTTTGGAGCTAGCGTCGTCGGAAGACTTGGCAGCTAGCTGGCCGAAGTCGGCTCCGGCTTTTAGTTGCGCCAGCGCGGCTTGGGCACGGGCATCCGTGTCGGTGTTAAGCTTGGCGGTGAGTTTTTGGGTCAACAGCTGCTGGCGAAGTTCACGCTGGAAATCGCTGACGGTCCAGCCCCAAAATTCATTTAACACCGAGCGGAATACTTGGTCGTTACTGCCGAGTCGGTTCTGCGAGCGCACTAGGGTAACTTCGTCGTTTACTTCAGCCATGCTGACACTCACGCGGTTTTTGGCGGCTAGCTGTTTGACATAGGCGTCACTAATAACCTGGCCAAGCGCCTGGTGTTTTAGCTGCGCCAAATGCTGCTTACCGGCCTTCGTACCGAAGTCTTCGTGTTGCTGACTTTGGTAATAATGCATGGTGTGCCGCAGTTCGAACAAGTAACTTTCGTAGCTGACCCACGATTTGCCAGCTTTGGCCACCGGGAATGGCAGCACCTGCGTAACACCGTAGGTAAAGGTGCTGGTGGACTGGAATTTGTACAATGCCAGGCCGCAGTACACCAGGAATGTCACGATAGCAGCTACTACCAAACCACTGGTAATAACGATAATACGGCGCTTGCTGTGGCTCAGTGGCACGATGTACTTGCGGGCGCCCGACAGCACTTCTTCACGGTGTTCGGCAACCGTTTCATTGGTGATACGCGGCAAGTTCTGCAGGGCCTGCACCAGTTTTTCGTCGGCTTGCTGGCGCCGGCGGAATGGCAGCTTCGTTGGTAACTTCGATACGCGAAGTTTGCCACCCTTCAGTGTAGGGCGCTTGAACTTAGGTAGTTTCGGGTTCGGTTTCTTCATCGATTGATTGGTTGGACTCGGTGGCGTATTGAGATGCAGCGACTCCCTGCTCACGTAGGATACCTATGAGCTTCTTCTGGATTTTCGCTGGGTGATGCACATCGTGTATCACCAAATCTCCCACAAAAGTCTGCATCATTATTGTACCAAACCCGAGCATAGTTTCCTGCAGACCAGCGACTTCGTAATTTACCATCTGTATCTGGTTGAGTCCCATGTCTACCACGCTGCGTCGGAACAAGCCCTTTTGGGTGATCTGTATCAGGCGCTGGTTCGTCACGACGAACACGCTGAAATACCAGCTCAGATAACTTGGGGCAAATATGAGACTACCGAATATAATACTGCCCACCAGGCTCAAGAAAAAGAATGTGATACTCGGCGGGTTGTTCGGCTTGATATAGGTAAGTACGGTGGTATATACCGGGCCGACAAGCCAAGCGCCCATGCCGTACACCAGGCCTTTGCGCATAACAATTGGGTGCTTGCGAAATACGAACAGCACTTCCTCGTCATCGAATTGATCGTCGAAATACTTGTGTGGCGCGCCGGTTTTGACTGCGTCTTTTTGCTTTTTAGCCATAACTACTACGTATTATACAACTTCAAGGAATATTGGTGCCCCCGAACGGATTCGAACCGCTAGCTTCTCCTTAGGACGGAGTTGTTTTATCCATTGAACTACGGGGGCTCGTTAATGAGACAAACCGGACGGTTTTTCTCATCGCGCCGGGCGCCGGAATTAATCCGGCTGCTCGGGCTGCTCTTTTCTCTAGAGCTACCGTTACTGTACTAACAGGGGTGATTATATCATGCGCGATATAAATATTTATAGCCAGCTGAGCTTCTGGAAGTCTTTGACAGAATAATCGGCCAGCAGACCGTTTTGGGCCAGTGCTGTCACTTGCTGGCGCGTAAACCAGCCGAAACCGGTGCACTTGGTGGGGTCTGGCAGAGTTGGCGTCCCGGAAATCGTACCGCTGAATATTTTAGCCTCCCAGACAGTGCCGAGACTATCCGAAACTTCGTCAAACTCAGCGATAACCTCACCTAATTCGACAGCTATGCCCATCTCCTCGAGGAATTCCCTCTCGGCAGCTTGCTCGTAGGTTTCGCCGTCCTCTACTTCTCCCCCAGCACCTTCCCATTTGAACTGCTCATGGCGTGCCGCCGGCCCGCGCTGGGTCAGTAATACTCGTGATTTGTCCGCATTGAATACGTAAATACCGCAGCCCCGTTTGATGGCTGTGCGTTTACTCGCGTTCGAAGTCTTCATAGAGGTGCAGGTATTCCGACTTGTCGTAATCGAACAGCTCGCCCTTTTCGAAGAAAATACCGACCTCGCGCTTGCCCGATTCCTTGGAATCACTGGCGTGAATCAGGTTGCGGCCAACACCGATAGCTAGGTCGCCGCGGATGCTACCAGGGGCTGCCTCGCGTGGGTTAGTGCCACCGACGATAGTGCGCACGCTGTCGATACATTCGAAACCCTCCCAGGCCATCAGGACGACTGGTGAGCTTTTCATGAAATCTTCTAGGCCCTTGTAGAAGCCTTTTTCGACATGTTCCTCGTAGTGGGTGCGCAAAATTGCTTCGTCCAGGCTCGCCATTTTCATGCCGATGAGTTTGAGGCCCTTGGCTTCTAAGCGTTTGACGATTTCGCCGATAAGTCCGCGCTGGACGGCATCTGGTTTGGCAATAACGAGGGTTCGTTCCATGAAAGTTTCCTGTTTAGATTAACCTCATTTTAACAGATACGGGGCTGTTTCTCTAGCGCGCACTCGGGCGGCGTGTCGTACAATATATGCATATGCGATTTGCCAAAGCCAAGACCGACTTTCTGGAGTACCTAGAAATCGAGCAGAACCGCTCGCAGAAGACGATTGCCAACTACGACCACTACCTGACTCGCCTGCTGGACTTCGGTGGCGAGATAGATGTGCGTGATATCGACACCGAGCTAGTGCGCAAATGGCGCCTATGGCTCAACCGCCTGGGCACCAACACCAGTGATGAGCTTGGCAAAGCGACGCTCAACTATCACCTGATTGCCCTGCGTAGTTTTCTGCGGTTTTGCGCCAAGCGCGACATCCCTGCTCTGGCACCAGACAAAATTGAGCTCGCTCGTACCGTGCGCAAACAAGTCACCTTCCTGAACGAGGAAGAACTAGGCCGATTATTTGCTCAGCCGGATATTAACAGCGTCGCGGGGCTGCGCGACCGAGCAATTTTAGAGTTGCTGTTCAGCTCTGGGCTGCGCGTTAGCGAGCTGACTGGGCTGGACCGCGACCACATAAATCTGAAGCGCCGTGAGTTCATGGTCCGTGGTAAGGGCCAGAAAGACCGACCGATTTTCATAAGCCAGGACGCCGCTGATTGGATACAGCGCTATCTAGACAAGCGCGATGACAACACTCGCCCGCTCTTTATGCGCTACAGCGGCCGCAAGCAAGTCGACCTGAGCGGTAACTTCCACCGGCTGACCGTCCGCAGTGTGCAACGGCTGGTCGCCCACTATGCCCTGATGGCCGGTATCACCAAGCATGTTAGCCCGCACACCCTGCGCCACTCGTTCGCGACCGATTTATTGATGAACGGCGCCGATATCCGCAGCGTGCAAGCTATGCTCGGCCATAGCAACATCGCCACGACGCAAATCTACACCCATGTCACCGACCCCCACCTAAAGGCCGTCCACGAAAAGTTCCATGGCAAAGTCGATGCAAACTAGTATTTCGTGCCGTTGACGTTCGGCCAGCCCGTCTCGTCCGCACCGCACTGGCCAGCGGACCAACTACTGCTAACCGAGCTAATACTCAAGTCCTTGCAAATTTCTCCACTACTAACAACTGCAAAAGCCGGCGCACTGCCAGCCTGCGAGAATGGAACACGAACTTGGATGCGCTTGATTTGATCCTGTGCACGGCCCGTCGAGTCGATAACAACCTGCCCATTGGCAAAACTAGCGGCCGTGTTATCGGAATTAACCCCTGTTACTTCCACACTGGGCGCATTTAAATAGATTGTCGAAAGTCGGAGATAATAATCAGCTGCGTTGGCGCCCGAAACATCAATTGTTACCGAACAGCTGCCGCCGGCAGGCAGGCAGGAATAGCGATAGGCCTTAGTGTTAGTGTTAAAGCTGACCGCTGGCGCAGGCGAAGTGTTAGCTGATGACGGCTGCAGGAATAAGCTAGATGTAGCATTGGCTAGGTTCGTCGCGGAATAATTGGGTAAACCGGTTGCTTTGAGTATGTCGACCCGCAGAATACCGTAATTACAGCCCCAGCTGCCAAGATTGGGATACTGGCCAAGTCCGGGGGTTGCACAATTGCCACTCGCGCCCGGATCGGGCGTCCATTTGAACGTCAAGTATTTGAAAACGCTACCGGTACCATTTTGGGCATGGAGTACCGTAGCAGTCGTTTGGCTAACATCGTTTACCAGTAATGAACCCGGTCCGGGGTTTATCATGACGCATGTATAGGCTACGCCAGTGCTAAGACTCGTCGGAACGGTCAACCCTAAGGCGCCCTTGCAGTCTGTAACCTGGTTTATGGATTGGTTCGCCTGAAGTAAACCGTTTATATAAGTCTGAGCCGCATTTACCCCTGATTCCGCGGCATAATACGCCTGAGTGCCAAGCTGGCTGTCCAGGGCCTCGCGCTGATTGCGACGCGCTACCTGCGTAAACCCAAGTACGATAAGCGTAATGACAATCATCATAATCATGGTGACTAGGATAGATACGATACCTCGTTGATTGTTGCGTATGTGTTTCATGTTGATTGCCTTAATTGTACTCCGTAATTTGCCTTAAGGGGCCAGCCTTGGCTGGATTGTTGTATTCAAGTGCGTGACGGCACAGAACTGAGAACCTACACTGGATTTGCAAATGGCATTTTTGCCATTAGCGTTGTTGGCGTACATAGGAGTCGAAAAGTCTACTGTCGAGTTGCAACCACCGGGCGAACTAGCTCCAATGTTCGTCGAGCATAGCAAATCGGTATCACCGTAGGCTACCCCGACCTCTACCGTGCCTACGCCCGACGGGTTAGTGCTTGGATTGGTAGCATCTATATTTGTCAGCCTCATGTGCGGACTTAGCAGCTCGCGACCGGCGGTGTCGGCTAAAGGATTATAGGTGCCACTGGTGGCATCGCAATTATCGCTACCATTTGTGGTTGCATAGACACCGTAGTTTCCAGCAGTGCCGTCAACTGCCCGTCCCAGATAGTAGTTATAACTGACATTACCAACTTTTATACATCCGTATTGACCACCGCCGGCAGAAGTTTTGGTAACTTGGTTTGCACCGCCGGCATACTGGATGCCCTGAGCGATGCTTGACAGCAGGCTCCGGGCCCTGGTCTGAGTTGCGGAGCTGTTCAAGCCCTTATAGTAACCCTTCGTAAAGCTCAGGACCCCTACAGTTACTACTACCAAAATAATCGTAAATATTAGGGTCGCGATCATCAGCTCCACGATAGTGAAGCCGGCCTCGCCCTCGAGTCTTTTAAGACGTAATTTGCTCATAAATATCGATTTCATACTGGTTTATAGCTCATATTTACAGTCGATGATGTGCCGTGTTGGTTCGGCCATGTTGCCGTAACTGCGAAAATACCACTAGAGCTATCAACGTCTAGGTTGTAGCAGAATGATGCCGTGCAGTTAGCGGCGTTACTGGGGGATATATTGCACGGATTTGGAGTTGCCGATACGGCCGAGGATTGGGCGACCAGGCCACCGTCGAGGCATTGGTTTGCCAGGACGAAACTGCCTGTTGATGTGGTCTTGGCTCTAATGAGTTCAACCTGTTGCTGAACAAGTGCTAGTGCTTGGCTACGTTCGTTGGCGTCTTGAGTTGTTCGCAGATCTTGGGTAGTGACGGCGTACGCTCCAGATAATACAACGCTGACAAGCGCCATCGCTATCAGCACCTCTACAATGGTGTCTCCTCGCTGGAGTTTGGCGAAGCCAGGGAGGCGAATCATGTACATGTCTTGGTGCTCCATATGGTTAGGCTCACGCTTAGCTGGCCAGCTCCCGAAATGGTAATTTTGCCAGATTGGTTGGTCCCGCCGCTCGCAAAGCATAGGTCTATTTTTGATACGCCTGGCGTCTGTGGGGCGGATACATTCATTCCATTTACTGGATCATTAACGAGAGCGGTACTGATGGCCGGCGTGGTGGCAGACGTTCCTAATGACAACACCGTTGCTTGTGGATATGTGAACAGATCCAGCCTATCGGCGGCAGTGTTCAGATTACCGGCGCTCGTCGAATACTGAGAAAGATCATCTGCAAAAACCAAAATGCCGAGGTGGTTTGTGTATGAACCAGCATACGTAGCAGAAACCAGACTAAGCCCGTTCTCCAGCACCCGAGTGGTACTAAAATTGGGGAGAGTTGCAGTGCCCGGAGGCCCTAATACCACCGGCAGCGCTTCGGCAAAACTTTGAACGTCACGAGCGTTGGCGCCTGCTGTTTTTTGGTTGCCTACTATAGGATAAATAGCTACATTGCTAAAACTATCCGCACCAAATACCATGACTTTACCCAGGAAAGTACAGCCACTGTTCGCACCTTGTTGTTTCGTACTTGTACCGATGTTAGAAAATGCCGGGCGCGCACCGGTGCTACCGGCACAATCAAAAGTCGTGGCATGGGGGTAGTAACCATTGGCTGTCTCGTTGATGGTTTCTTCGATAAACTGCTTTTCGTCATTGATAGCAACAGTGAACTGAGTCCTGTTCTGTCTACCACCTACGTACAGCATAGCGGTCGAAACGAGTGCTGCGCTCACACCAAGCACAATCATCGTCTCAACGATGGTAAAGCCGTGCTGTCGGTGCCCCCACATTCCCATGCTAGTTTTTGTTCTGCAGCCTTGCCTTATCCGGCTAACTTAGGCGTACATGACTCCTTATAACTACGTCGAATTATAGCATAAGCGTAACCCGTTT